>NZ_JBBEOI010000163.1 GCF_037860755.1 Aquipuribacter hungaricus
GGCCCGGTGGCGGTCGACGACGCCACGGCGGCCCCGGTCGGCGAGGGCGCCCCGCGCCGTCGCCGACGCCGGCGTGCCCCGGGCACCGACGGTGACGCCCCGGCGCAGCCCGTCGGCGCCGAGCAGACCAGCTGAGACCGGGCGTACCCGGCACCAGGGCACGTCCGCCCGCGGGGGCGCACCTCCCCCCGGGCGGGCGGCCCCGGCTCAGCGACCGACGAGCAGCCGGTCGGCGACCTGGCGGTAGGCCTGTGCGGCCGACGACCGCCCGGCCGCGCCCAGCACGCTGAGCCCGCGGGCGGGCGCCTCGGCGACCCGCACCGAGCGCGGCACGGGTCCCAGGACGGGCAGGTCGTAGCGCGGGCCCAGGTCGTCCACGACGGCGCGGGCGTGCGCCCCGCGCAGGTCGACCATGGTCGGGAGCAGGCCGACGACGACGAGCGACGGGTTGAGGTGGGCGCGCACGTCGGCCACCGTGTCGAGCAGCTGCCCCACGGCCCGGTGGCCGAGCATCTCCGCCGCCAGCGGCACCAGGACCTCGTCGGCCGCGGTGAGCGCGCCGACCGTGAGCAGGCCCAGGCTCGGCGAGCAGTCGAGGACGACGTCGTCGTAGTCGCCGGCCACCTCGGCCAGCGCCCGCCGGAGCACGGTCTCGCGGTCCGGGACGCCCGCGAGCGCCGCCTCGCTGCCGGCCAGCTCGATGCCGGCGGGCACCAGGTGGACGTCCTCGGCCGTGACGACGACGGCGTCCCGGACGCCGCTGCGCCCGGCGAGCACGTCGACGACGGTGGGCGCCCCGTCCTCGCCGAGGTCGGCGCCCAGGGCGAACGTCAGGCAGGCCTGCGGGTCGAGGTCGACGAGCAGCACCCGTCGTCCCCGGGCGCGGAACGCGGTGGCCAGGGCGGCGGCGGTCGTGGTCTTGGCGACCCCGCCCTTGGAGTTGGCGACCGCCAGGACCCGGGACACGCGGCCATCCTCGCAGCGTCCTGCCAGGCCCGCGCCGCCGCCGCGGGTGAGGATGCCCCATGACCGCAGACATGACAGCGGCCGCCCTGGTCCCCGTCGCCCCGCAGGACGCCGGCGTCCCGCGTGCCCGCCCGGCTGGGTGGGCCGGCACGGCGGACCCGGGCCTCTTCGGCCCGCACAGCGTGTCGTGGCGGGTGCACGGCGACCCGCTCATGGCGGTCGGTGGCCTGCGCGCCCTGCTCCTGCAGTCGCTGCACCCGGTCGTCGCGCACGGCTTCGCGGCGCACTCCGGCTACCGCGAGGAGTCCTGGGGCCGGCTCCTCCGCACCGCGGACTACGTGTCCCTGACGACGTTCGGCAGCACGGCCCAGGTCGAGGCCGTCGCCGGGCACGTGCGCCGCGCCCACGCCGGCTCGGAGTTCGTCGACCCCGGGGACGGCAGCCGCCGCCGCATCGACGAGCCGGAGCTGCTGCTGTGGGTCCACACCTGCCTCGTGGACTCCGTGCTCGTCACCACCCGTCGCGGCGGTCTCGACCTCACCGAGGACGAGGCGGACACCTTCGTCGCCGAGCAGGTCCGGGCGGGCGAGCTGCTCGGCGTCGACCCGGCGGCGGCACCGCGCAGCCAGGCCGGGGTCGCGGCCTACCTCGCCGGCGTCCGTGGCTCGCTGCACCTCAGCGCGCCCGCCCGCGACGCGGTGGCGATGGTGCTCGCCCCGCCCATCCACCCGCTGCTGGAGCTCCTGACACCCGCGCGGCTGGGCTGGAGCTCCCTGGCCGGCCTGGCCTTCGCCACCCTCCCGGCCTGGGCGCGCGACATGTTCCCCGCGCCGCTGCGCACCGGCGGGGCGGTCGTCCCGCAGGCCGCGGTGACGTCGTCGCTGCGGGCGCTGCGCCGGACGGGCCGGCGCGTCGGCTCGGTGGTGCCGGCGCTGGCGCAGAGCCACCACGAGGCGCAGGCCCGCCGCCGTCTCGGCCTGGGGTGACCGCACCCGTCAGGGCGTGACGACGAACGACTGGATGATCCGGTCGAGCGCCTCCAGGTCCGCCTGGCCGACCACCTGGATACCGACGAAGACCATGAAGTCCCCGCCCTCGGGGACGGCGACGATGCCGGCGAAGGCCGCGTCGGTGCCCTCGCAGCCCTCCCGCAGCTCGTACGTGCCGGTGTACAGGCCGTCGTCGTACGGCTGGGGACCCTCGCTCGTCGGGCATGCGTCGGTCGCGCCCATGCCGGTGAGCATGTCCTGGAGCGCCTGGCCCGGGTCGCTGCTGCCCTCGACGCTGGCGATGACGACCCCCGAGGTCGTGAAGCCCGAGCTGAAGGCGTCGAGGTCCGGGGTCGCCACGAGCGCCGGACTGCCGTCCTCCAGCGGGGCGCCGTCGACCTGGGCCCACTCGACCGGGACCTCCAGGCTGATGGACCCGGAGTCGTCGGTGACCGTGGTGTACCCGCTGTAGGTGGCCGGGCCGACGCCCTCGACCGGGACCTCCTCCTCCAGCTCGCTGCCGAGGGTCTCGAACACCGCGAGCGGGACCCCGCTGCCGAACGAGCCCTGCAGCACCTCCCCGGTCGAGGGGCGGAGGACCTGGGCAGAGATCTCCGCGTCGGCCCCCTGGGTGCGCAGCACGTCGCAGTAGTCGGCCATCGTGCCGTCCGTGGCCAGCGACAGGCCCTCCATCCGGGTGACGACGTCCCCGCCGGCCAGCCCGAGCGCGGCCGCAGGAGAGCCCGACTCGACCGCGGCGACGAACACCCCGGACAGCGAGCCGTCCTCGGTGCGCATGGCCTGGCCGTTGATGCCGAGCGAGTCCACCGAGCGTCCCTGCCGCAGCTGGTCGACGACCGAGCCGAGAGTGGGGGCCGCGATGGCGAAGTACTGGTCGGTCTCCGACGAGCCGGCGTAGTTGACGGCGACGACGCGGCCGGAGGCGTCGACGAGCGGACCGCCGGAGTTGCCGGGGTTGATGGTGGCCGAGTGCTCGACGACGTCGTCGACGGACGCCCAGCCGGTCTCGCCGGACGCCGACGCCTTGGAGACGATGCCGCTGGTGAGCGTGAACTCCGGGTCGCCGAGCGGGAACCCGGCCGCGAACACCTCCACCCCGGTGCCCGGGGCCTGCGGCGCCAGCTCGAGGAACGGGAAGCCCTCGCCCTCCACGTCGATGACGGCGAGGTCCGAGCACTCGGAGGTGCCGAGCACGCGGGCGTTGCGCGGCTCCGTCTCCCCGGCCACGTAGACCTCGAGCGTCGCCGCCCCGGTGACGACATGGTTGTTGGTGACCGCCGTGCCGTCGGCGTCCACGAAGAACCCGGTGCCCGCGCCCGCGGCGTCGCTGACCGCACCGGCCTCCGGGTCGACGAAGGAGCCCTGGGAGACGATCTGCACCGTCGCGGTGTCGACGTCCTCGACGGAGGCGACCGGACCGGCGGCACCCGGGCCGACGGGGTCGGGGTCGACCGGGTCGCCGTCGCCGCCCGCGAGGCGGACGAGGAGCGCGGCACCGGCGGCGAGGAGGAGCAGGACCACCACGACCAGGCCGGCGACGAGCGCGACCAGCCAGCCGCGCCCACGCCGGGCGGGGGGCGTGCCGCCGGGACCGGAGGGCTGCCCGTACGGGCCCGCCTGAGCGGCAGCAGCCGGTCGGCCGTACGGACCCGCCTGTGCGTACGGGCCGGGCTGCTGCGGGTACGGGACCCCCTGCTGCGGGGCGTACCGGCCCGGCTGCGGGTACGGGGCGCCGTGCTGCTGCGCGTACGCACCTGCCTGCTGCTGCGCGTACGGGTCGACCGGCTGCTGCGGCACGGGGCCGGGCAGGGCGCCGGGGGTGCTGGTGGGGGTGCTGGCGTCGGCCACGGCCGGTCCTCCGGGAGATGTGTGCGGGTCTGGGTGACGGGACCCATGAGGACCGCCGGACGGCCCTGATACGCCGCCCCCGGCCTCTGCCCCCGGCGCCGGACCCCGCGCACGACGGCACCCTGCGCCGGCTAGACCGTCGCAGGGTGCCGTCGTGACGGAACGGGTCGGGCCGTGTCAGGCGCCGGCCCCCGGAGGGACAGGCGAGGGGCGGGCCGCGCCGAGCCGCACCCGCACCGCCGACCCGGCGCAGGCCACCACCAGCACACCGCCCAGCACCGTGGGCCACGACAGCGCCTCGCCCAGCAGGAGGGCGGCCCAGGCGATGCTCATGACGGGCTGCACGAGCTGCACCTGGCTCACCTGCGCCATCGGCCCCCGCGCGAGACCGCGGTACCAGGCGACGAACCCCAGGAACATGCTCACGGCACCCAGGTAGGCGAAGGCCGCCCAGCCGACCGGTGTGCTGGGGGTGCCGCCCGGGAGGGCCACCACCGTGAGGACCGCCATGAGGGGCGCCGCCAGCACGAGCGCCCACGACACGGTCTGCCAGGCGCCGAGCTCGCGGGCCAGCAGCCCGCCCTCGGCGTACCCGACGGCCGCCGCGGCCACGGCGCCGAGCAGCAGGAGGTCCGCCGGCTGCAGCCCGTCGAGCCCGCCGCCCTCGACGGCGACGAAGCCGACGGTCACCGCGGCCCCCAGCGACGCGAGCAGCCAGAACCTGGCCGGCGGCCGCTCGCCCGTCCGCAGCACCACGGTGGCCGCGGTCGCGGCGGGCAGCAGCGCGATGACGACGGCGGCGTGCGCGGCCGGCACGCTCACCAGCGCGAACGACGTGAGGAGGGGGAAGCCGACCACGACGCCCCCCGCCACCGCGGCCAGCCGTGCCACCTGCCGCCTCGAGGGCCGGCGCTGCCGGGTGAGGAGCAGGGCGGCCGTGGCGAGCACGGCGGCGAGCACCGCGCGGCCGGCCCCCAGGAACAGCGGGGAGGCCTCCGCCACCGCGAGCCGGGTGAGGGGGACGGTCAGCGAGAACGCCGCGACACCGAGGAGACCCCACCACAGCCCGGTCGGGGTGCGCGGTACCACCGGGACCATCGCCGGGATAGCGCTACTGTCTTCCGTCATGGACGACGGTAGCAGCAGGAGGATCGCCGACGACCTCCGCGCCCGGGTGGCCGCTGCCGCGCCCGGGGAGCGGCTGCCGTCGACGCGGGCGCTCGTCGCCGCCCACGGTGCCAGCCCCGTGACCGTGCAGCGGGCGGTGCAGGCCCTCGTCGCGCAGGGCCTGGTCGAGACCCGGCCGGGCACCGGCACCTTCGTCCGCGCGCCGCGCACGGTGCGGGCCATCGACTACGGCTGGCAGACCGCGGCGCTGCGCTCCCCCCAGGCTCCCCCGCGCCCCGTGCCCGCGGCGCTGCGCAGCGCCCCCGAGGACGTCGTCGCGCTGCACAACGGCTACCCGGACCGCGACCTGCTGCCGGAGCGTCTCGTCCGCCAGGCCCTGGTCCGCACATCCCGCGGGGCCGCCGCGACCGCCCGCCCGCCGGTGGAGGGCCTGCCCGAGCTGCGCCGCTGGTTCGCCGACGGGCTCGCCGCGCACGCCCCGGCGGAGGTGGCGCCCGTCGCCGCGGGGGACGTCGTCGTGCTGCCGGGCAGCCAGAGCGGCCTGGCCTCGGTGTTCCGGGCGCTGGTGCCCCGCGGGCGTCCGCTGCTCATGGAGTCGCCGACGTACTGGGGGGCGGTCCTGGCCGCGGCGCAGGCCGGCGCCACCGTGGTCCCGGTGCCCAGCGGACCGCACGGACCGGATCCCGACGAGGTCGACCGGGCCTTCGCCGAGACCGGGGCGCGGCTGCTGTACGCCCAGCCCTCCTACGCCAACCCCACGGGCGCGCAGTGGTCCGCGGCCACGGGAGCCCGGGTGCTGGAGGTCGTCCGCCGCCACGGCGCGTTCCTCGTGGAGGACGACTGGGCGCACGACCTCGGCATCGACACCGCGCCCTCGCCGCTGGCCGCCCAGGACGACGGCGGCCACGTGGTCTACCTGCGCTCGCTGACCAAGAGCGTCTCCCCCGCCGTCCGGGTCGCGGCCGTCGTGGCGCGCGGGCCCGCCCGTGACCGCGTCCTCGCCGACCGCGGGGCGGAGACGACCTCCGTCAGCGGCGTCCTGCAGGCGGCGGCGCTGGACGTCGTCACGCAGCCGGCCTGGGCCGCGCACCTGCGCGGGCTGCGGCGCTCCCTGCGCGCCCGCCGGGACCTGCTGCTGACGAGCCTGCGCACGCACGCCCCCCAGGCGCACGTCGCGCACGTCCCGGCCGGAGGGCTGTCGCTGTGGGCGCGGCTGCCCGACGGGAAGGACGTGGACCGGGTGGTGCGGGCCTGCGAGGCCGACCGGGTCCTCGTGGCCCCCGGGGACGAGTGGTTCCCCGCCGAGCCGTCCGGGCCCTTCCTGCGGCTCAGCTACTGCGGGGCGGACCCGTCGGCCTACCCGGAGGCCGCCCGGGTCCTCGGGCGCGCCCTCGCCGGCTGACGATGCCCTGGACCGGCGCCCCGGTCGACCGTCCCTCAGGCGGCCTCGACGAAGGACCGCACCGCGTCCGCGACCAGCTGCACGGCGATCGCCGACAGCAGCACGCCGGCGATGCGCGTGACGAGGGTGACCCCGCCGTCGCGCAGCACCCGGCGGATGAGGCCGGCGAAGCGCAGCACGAGGAACAGCACGACGTGGACCGCGACGATCGCCGCCGCGACCGACACGAGCTCGGCGGCACCGTCGGCGCGCTGGACGAACAGCATCGTGGCGACGATCGCGCCCGGGCCGGCGAGCAGCGGGGTCCCCAGCGGCACCAGGGCGATGTTCACCGACTCCTGCGCCTCGGGCTCCTTGGCGTTGTCGGTGAGCAGCTCCAGCGCCACGAGCAGGAGCAGCAGGCCACCCGCCGCCTGCAGGGCCGGCAGGCTGATCCCCAGGTAGTCGAGGATCGTCTGGCCGAACACCGCGAAGGCGACGATGACGCCGAACGCGACGAGCACGGCCTGGCGGGCGGCACGCCGGCGCTTGGCCGTCGTCATGGTCGAGGTGAGGCCGAGGAAGATCGGCACCGTCCCGGGCGGGTCGATGATGACGAAGAGCGTGACGAACGCCTCGCCGAACAGCTGCCAGTTCACGGCCGTGCCCCCGTGCCCGACGCGGCGCGCGCGAGCAGCTCGGCGACCACGTCGTCCGGCGTCGTGCTCTCGGCCAGGCGGTTCTGCTTGCCCGCCCCGTGGAAGTCGCTGGAGCCGGTGGCGAGCAGCCCGAGCCGTGCCGCGGTCGCCCGCAGGCGCTCGCGGGTGGGGCCGTCGTGGTCGCGGTGGTCGACCTCGAGGCCGGCCAGCCCCGCGTCGGCGAGCTCGGCGAGCAGGTCCTCGTCCAGCAGGTCGGCCGCCGAGCGGGACCCGGGGTGGGCCACGACCGCCGCGCCGCCCGCCGCGGTCACCAGCCGGACGGACTCCAGCAGCCCGGGGGCGGAGTAGCCGACGTAGTACGGGCCGTCCTCGGACAGCAGCTCGACGAAGGCGGCGTCGCGGTCCGGGACGGCGCCGAGCGCCACGAGGGCGTCGGCGATGTGCGGGCGCCCGGGCGTGACGCCGAGGGGGACGCGGGCCACCACGTCGGCGACGGTGAGGCCCGGGACCACGCGGGCGAGCCGCTCCACGATGCGCCGCAGCCGGCTGTGGCGGCTGTCGACGGTGCCGGCGAGCACCCCGGCCAGCGGCGCGGTCGCGGTGATGTCGCCGTAGCCCAGCAGGTGCACGGACCGGCCGAGCACCTGCGTGGAGATCTCGACGCCGGGGACCAGGTCGATGCCCGCCTCGCCCGCGGCGGCGGCCGCCTCGGCGAGGCCCGCCCCGGTGTCGTGGTCGGTGAGCGCGAGCCCGGTCAGCCCGGCGGCAGCGGCGGCGCGCACGACCTCCGCCGGCGACGTGGTCCCGTCGCTGGCGGTGGAGTGCGTGTGCAGGTCGTAGGGCACGAGCGCTGATGCTAGGCCCGCGGCGAGGGCCGGCCGCGGCGTAGCGTCCGGGGATGGCCGAGCCCCCCGCCTCCCCCGCCAGCAGCCCGAGCGCCGCGACGGGCAGGCCGACCGACGACCTCACGGACCCTGACCTGCGCACCGGGGCCGGGCGGCTGCCCGGGCTGCCGGACGTGCTCGTCGGGCACGCGCACGCCACGGGCGGGGGGTGGGCCACCGGCTGCACGGTCGTCCTCCCGCCGGCGGGCACGGTGGGCGGGGTCGTCGTGGGGGGCGGCGCGCCGGGCACCCGCGAGACCGACGCGCTGGCCCCGGGGACGCTCGTCAGCACCGTCGACGCCGTGGTCCTGTCCGGCGGCAGCGCCTACGGCCTGGCCACCGCCGACGGCGTCATGGCCTGGTGCGAGGAGGCCGGCCGCGGGTTCCTCGTGAGCCCTCCCGGCACGCCGGAGCTCCGGGTCCCGGTCGTGCCGGCGGCGGTCGTCTTCGACCTCGGGCGGGGCGGCGACCCCCGGGCCCGGCCCACCGCCGCGTTCGGCCTGGCGGCGTGCCGCGCGGCGGCGCTGCTGCTCGAGGACGTCCAGGAGGCGCCGGGAGCGCCGGCGGCGGTGCCGGTCCCCGAGGGCCGCGTC
>NZ_JBBEOI010000164.1 GCF_037860755.1 Aquipuribacter hungaricus
GCCTCCGACTTCCGACGGCCTCGCGGGCGGCACCGGCCAGCTGGCCACGGGCGCGACCGGCCTCGCCGACGGCGTCGACCAGCTCGCCACCGGGCTGGGCGAGGGCGCGGAGCAGGTGCCCGACTACGACGCGACCGAGCGCCGTCAGCTCGCCGAGGTGGCCGCGGCCCCGGTCCGGACCACCGGCGACGACCCCTCGACCCTGGAGCGGGCGCTCGCCTTCCTCGCGGCGTTCGCCGTGGGCGTCGGCGGCCTGGTGACCTTCCTCGTCCTGCGCCCGGTCCCGGCGGGCGCCGTGAGCAGCCGGTCCGGCCCGCTCCGGCTCGCCCTGCGCGCCGCCGCCCCCGCAGCCGTCGTCGTCGGCCTGCAGACGGTGCTCGTCACCCTGGTCCTGGCGACCGCGCTCGACCTGGGCGCCGGCCGCACGGTCGCGGTCGCGGGCGCCGTGCTCCTGGCCGGCCTCGCCCTGGCCGCCACCAACCAGGCGCTCGTGGCCTGGCTCGGCGGGGCGGGCCGGCTGGTCTCGCTCACCCTGCTCGCCCTCAGCGTCCCCGGGGCGCTCGCCGGCACGGCCCCGGAGGTCGTGCGCACCCTGGTGTCGGCCACGCCGATGGCCCCGGCGACCGAGGCGGTGCAGGCCGCCGTCCTGTCGGAGCCGGTCGGCGGTGCGCCTGTCGCGCTCGTCGTGTGGGCGCTGGCCGGGCTCGCCGCCTCGGTGCTCGCCGCGGCCCGCGAGCGCTCCGCCCCGCCGGCGCGCGTGCTCGCCCTGGCAGCCGCCCGCTGACCGGTGCCCGCCCGGGAGGTTCCTCCCGGGCGGGCGCGGGTACCCGGACCCCGTGCGAGCCCTCACCGTCACCCCCGGCCAGCCGTCCGCAGCGGAGCTCGTCGAGCTCGACGAGCCGTCGCCGGAGGAGGGGTCGGTCCTGGTCCGCACGGTCGCCGTCGGCGTCTGCGGCACCGACCGCGAGATCATGTCCGGCGAGTACGGCGAGGCGCCGCCGGGGGAGGACCGGCTCGTCATCGGGCACGAGTCGCTGGGCCGGGTCGTCGAGGCCCCGGAGGGATCGGGGCTGTCCGCGGGCGACCTCGTCGTCGCCGTGGTCCGCGAGCCCGACCCGGAGCCGTGCACCAGCTGCGCCGTCGGCGAGCAGGACATGTGCCGCAACGGCCGCTACACCGAGCACGGCATCAAGGGCGTGCACGGCTTCGCCCGGGACTCCTACCGCGCGGAACCCGACCGGCTCGTCGCCGTGCCGGCGTCGCTCGGACTGCGCGGGGTCCTCGTCGAGCCGGCGTCGGTGCTCGCCAAGGCCTGGGAGCACATCGAGCACATCGGCCGCCGCGGCCGGTGGGAGCCCCGGACCGTCCTGGTCACCGGTGCCGGTCCGGTCGGCCTGCTCGCCGCCCTGATGGGGGCCCAGCGAGGCCTCGAGGTGCACGTCGCCGACCTGGTCACCGACGGCCCCAAGCCCGAGCTCGTCCGCCGCCTCGGCGGGACGTACCACGGCGGCCCCGTCGAGCAGGTGGACCTGGCGGCCGACGTGGTCCTCGAGTGCACCGGGGTGCCCCAGGTCGTCGCCCACGTGCTCGGCGGGACCGCGCCCGGCGCGGTCGTCTGCCTGGCCGGGGTGTCGAGCCCCGGCCGCGTCGACATCGACCTGGGCAGCCTCAACCGGGAGTGGGTGCTCGACAACGACGTGGTGTTCGGCTCGGTGAACGCCAACCGCCGCCACTACGAGGCGGCCGTCGAGGCGCTCGTGCAGGCCGACCCCGCGTGGCTGGACGGCATGGTCACCCGGGTCGTCCCGCTGGAGGACTTCGCCGAGGCCGTGGAGGACCGCGAGGGCGACATCAAGTCGGTGCTGCTGCTGGACACCCCGCCGGACTGAGGGCGCTCAGCGGGAGTAGTGCTCCACGACGAGCTGCTCGTCGCACACGACGGGCAGCTCGGCCCGCCGCGGGCGCGCGACCACCCCGACCGTGAGCGCCGGCAGGACGACCTCCAGGTGCGGCGGCACGTGCTCGGGGGCGTTGCCGCCGGCCGCGGCCACGACGAACGGCGCCAGGGAGCGGCTCGCGGGGGCGACCCGGACGACGTCGAGGACCTCGACCCGGTAGGACGGGCGGTCCACCGTGCGGCCGTTGACCTGGACGTGGCCGTGGCTGACGAACTGGCGTGCCTGCTGCACCGTGCGCGCGATCCCCGACCGCAGGACGACCGCGTCCAGGCGGCGCTCCAGCTCCTCGACGAGCACCTCGCCGGTCTTGGCCCCGCTGCGCGAGGCCGTGGCGAGGGTGCGCCGCAGCTGCGCCTCGCTGACGGCGTACTGCGCGCGCAGCCGCTGCTTCTCCAGCAGCCGCAGCCGGTAGTCGCTCTCCTTGCGCCGCGACCGGCCGTGCTGGCCGGGCGGGTAGGGGCGTCGCTCGAGCGGTCCCACCGAGGCGGGGGTCAGGGCGATGCCGAGGGCGCGGGACAGCTTGGACATGGATCCGCTCGTGCGCACGTGTCTCCTCAGGACGGGTTCGGGCAGCCGGTGCTTGCCCATTGCGATAAGGCAACCCTAACCTGCATCCGTGATGCTCGTGCGCGACCTCCTCAGCCGTGCCCGCAGCGTCGTCGACGCCGTCGGCTCCCTCGACGTGGCGTGGGACGACGGCACCTGCCGGCTCGACACCGGCGTGACCGCCCTGGCCGACGGGTCGCTGCTGCTGGGCCTGGACGAGGGCAGCCGGCTCGCGGCGCGGGTCGAGCGCGCGGACGACGAGGGCCAGGACGTCGGCGTCTGCCTCGGCCTCACCGACCTGGCGCCCGTGGCCGTGCGCGACCGGGTCCGCGGCCGGCTCGCCCTGGCGGGCTGGCTCGAGGTGCGCCGCGCCGGCGCCGGCCCGGTGTGCCGGCTCGAGCCCGTCGAGCTCGTCTGGCGCGACGCCGGGGGCCCCGCGGTCCCGCTGGACCCCGACGGCTACCGCGACGCCGTCGTCGACCCGCTCGCCGAGCACGAGGCCGACCTGCTGCTCGCCGTGGCCCGCGACCGCCGCATGCTCGCCTTCCTGGGGGCGCGGGCCGGGTTCGCGGGCGCGGGGCGGGGCCACCCGGTCCGGCCGCTCCGGGTGGACCGCCACGGGCTCGACCTGCGCCTGGACCGCCCCGGCGACCCCGTCGACGTCCGGCTGCCGTTCGACCTGGACGCGACCGGCCCCGGCCTGGCGTGGGCGGGCCTGGAGGCCCTCGCCCGTCCGTGACGGCGGTGCTAGGGCCGGCGCGCCCCGGGCCGCGACCCTCCGGGGGCGACGTTTGGTGCCGGGCCCCCCGACGACGTACCGTCTGTGGCGACGGCCAGCGGGGCCGGGCACGCCCTGGACGGTGACCGGCTCCCGGTCCGGACGGGGCGGGCGCCCGGGAGGCCGTCGTCCGGGTCCAGACGCGCGTCGTCCTGCCGCGCGGGGCCCGGGAGCGGACGTCACCGCCGTCGACCGTCCCGGTCGAGCGCGTCCGGCACCAGCCGAGGAGGAGCACACGTGGCTCGACGTAGCCAGCGCGGGTCCGGCGGGACCGCCACCGCGACGCGCACCCGCACGGGCGGCCGCGACAGCGCCACCGGGATCGTCCCCGAGCTCGCCAAGGCGGTGCGCGACGTCGAGAGCGCGGTCCGCCGCGGCCCGCTGCGCGCCTCCGGCCGGACCACCTTCCAGGTCGTCGCCCTGCTCGTGCGCGAGGAGCGGGCGCGCGCCAAGGCCGACAAGGACCTGAGCGAGGCCCAGCGCGCCGAGCACCTCAAGCGGCTCGACGGCGTCGCCACGATCCTCGCCCGCACCGCGGCCCGCGACACCTCCCTGCTCGTCCTGCTGGCCGACGACGCCGTCGTCCCGCACGAGGCCCGCCAGCTGCGCAGCGAGATGCTGCAGGCGGCCGGCGTGGAGGAGGCGCCGCTCGCCGAGCCCGTCGCCGCGGCGGCCGAGCCCGCCCCGCAGCAGGCCCCCGAGCGCCGCGTCGTACCCCGGTCGGTCATCTCCCGGCAGCTGTCCAACCCGTTCATGGAGCCGGACTTCAGCGCGGTCGGGCCCGTCCTGCCCGGGCCGGGCCAGCTCGGCAGCTGGGAGCTGCTCGGGCCGCTGTTCCGCTCCTTCGAGGAGGGCGGCGAGTCCTCCTGCATGACCCTGCCGGACCCGTCGTCCCTGCAGGCGCCGGGCGGGCGCGAGCTCATGCCGCACCAGGCGCAGGTCGTCGCGGCCGCCGCGCAGGGGCACCGGACCTTCCTGCTCGCCGACGAGCCGGGCCTGGGCAAGACCGCGCAGGCGCTGCTGGCCGCGCAGGCCGCGGACGCCTACCCGCTGCTGGTCGTGGTGCCCAACGTCGTCAAGACCAACTGGGCCCGCGAGACGGACATCTGGACGCCGGGCCACCCCTCGACCGTGGTCCACGGCGACGGGGACGACGTGGACGGCTTCGCCGACGTCGTGGTCGTCAACTACGAGATCCTCGACCGCCACGTCGGCTGGCTCGGCGACATGGGCTTCCGCGGCATGGTGGTCGACGAGGCCCACTTCATCAAGAACCGGACCTCGCAGCGCTCGCGCCACGTGCTGCAGGTGGCCGACCGGATCCGCGGCCGCTTCGCCCGGCCGCTCATGATGGCGCTCACCGGCACCCCGCTCATCAACGACATCGAGGACTTCCGGGCGATCTGGCAGTTCCTCGGCTGGATCGACGACAAGAAGCCCACCCCCCGCCTCATGGCGAGCCTGGCGGAGACCGGGCTCACGCCGGCCGACCCGGGCTTCTACCCCGCGGCCCGCGCGTGCGTCATCGACATGGGCGTCGTGCGCCGCCGCAAGGTCGACGTGGCCGCCGACATCCCGGCCCGCCGTGTCGCCGACCTGCCCGTCGAGCTCGACGGCGAGGCCGGCCGGTCCGTCCGCGAGGCCGAGCGGGTCCTGGCCCGGCGCATGGTCCGCCGCTACGACGCGGCCCTGGAGGTGCGCACCTCCGGCGTCACGGTCGAGGGCATCGACCACGAGCTCGTCCGCCGGGTGGCGACGTGGGAGCGCGAGGACACCCAGAAGGGCACCGAGGAGGAGAACGTCTTCTCGATGATGCGGCGCATCGGCCAGGCCAAGGCCGGCCTGGCCGCGGACTACGCCGGGCAGCTCGCCCGCAGCGTCGGCAAGGTCGTGTTCTTCGCCAAGCACGTCGACGTCATGGACACCGCCGAGCAGACCTTCGCCGCCCGCGGCATCCGGTACGCCTCGGTGCGCGGGGAGCAGACCCGGACCGCGCGGCAGAAGAACGTCGACGCGTTCATGACCGACCCCGAGGTCCAGGTCGTCGTCTGCTCGCTCACCGCGGCGGGCGTCGGCCTCAACCTCCAGGTGGCCTCCAACGTCGTGCTCGCCGAGCTGTCGTGGACCGACGCCGAGCAGACGCAGGCGATCGACCGGGTGCACCGGATCGGCCAGGACGCCCCGGTCACCGCGTGGCGCGTCATCGCCGCGCAGACCATCGACAGCAAGGTCGCCGAGCTCATCGACTCCAAGGCCGGTCTGGCCGCCCGCGCCCTGGACGGCTCCGACGAGGAGGTGTCGTCCTCGGTGGACGTCCAGCTCGAGGCGCTCGTCCAGCTGCTCACCGAGGCGCTGCAGGCACGGACCGCGTGAGCGGGGCGGCACCGGCGGTGCCGCCCCGCCCCGCGCACGACCGTCACGGTCCCGGACACCACCGGGCCGCGAGGGTCGTGGGCCGGCTGCTGCTCGGCGCGCTGCTGCTCGTGGCCGGCACGGCGCACCTGGGCCCCGCCCGGCAGGAGTTCCGCGCCCAGGTGCCCGGCTGGCTGCCGCTGGCGCCCGACCTCGTCGTCGTGGCCTCCGGCGTGGTGGAGCTCGTGCTGGGCGCGGCGCTCGTGCTCGCCCCGGGCCGCGTGCGACCCCTGGTCGGCTGGGTGGTCGCGGCGTTCTTCGTCGCGGTGCTGCCCGGCAACGTGTCGCAGCTGCTCACCCGCACGGACGCCTTCGGCCTGGACAGCGACACCTCGCGGGCGGTCAGGCTGCTGTTCCAGCCGCTGCTCGTGGCGTGGGCGCTGTGGTCGACCGGCGCGTGGCGCGCGTGGCGGTCCCGGCGGCCGTAGCCCTCGGTGGGGTCTGTGGTGGCCGGTCGCGTGCCCGGGCGAGGTCCCCGGCCGCCGGAGATGGCACCCTCGGGGGCGGGCGCCGCCGTGACGGCGGGCGCCCGGCCGGTCCGCCCTCGCGGCGGCTGACAGCAGAGGAGCACCACGTGGACGTCCCCGTCTGGGTCTGGGCAGCGACCGTCGCCTTCATCATCGGGCTGCTGCTCTACGACCTGATCTTCCACGTGCGCAAGGCGCACGTGCCGACGCTGCGGGAGTCGTCCTTCTGGTCCGCGCTGTACATCGGCATCGCGCTGCTGTTCGGGGTCGGGGTGCTGGTCTTCGGCGGGACCTCGATGGGCTCGGAGTACTTCGCCGGCTACGTGACGGAGAAGGCGCTGAGCGTCGACAACCTCTTCGTCTTCCTCATCATCATGGCCAGCTTCCGGGTGCCGCGCGAGGACCAGCAGAAGGTCCTGCTGTTCGGCATCGTGTTCTCGCTCGTCGCCAGGACGGGGTTCATCTTCCTGGGCGCGGCACTCATCAACACCTTCGCCTGGGTGTTCTACCTCTTCGGCCTCATCCTCCTGCTGACGGCCGGCAACCTGCTCAAGCCCGGGCACGACGAGGAGGACGCCGGCAGCAACAT
The DNA here is from genome assembly GCF_037860755.1 of Aquipuribacter hungaricus. Classification (NCBI taxonomy): domain Bacteria; kingdom Bacillati; phylum Actinomycetota; class Actinomycetes; order Micrococcales; family Intrasporangiaceae; genus Aquipuribacter; species Aquipuribacter hungaricus. The sequence continues at coordinate 6,751 of NZ_JBBEOI010000164.1, forward strand.
CGTGGTGCGCCTGGCCCGCAAGGTGTTCCACACCACCGACTACTACGACGGCGACAAGCTGTTCACCCAGCACGAGGGCAAGCGCGCCCTCACGCCGATGCTGCTGGTCATGGTCGCCATCGGCGGCACCGACATCCTCTTCGCGCTGGACTCGATCCCGGCCATCTTCGGCCTCACGCAGAACGTCTACGTGGTGTTCACCGCCACGGCGTTCTCGCTGCTCGGGCTCCGCCAGCTGTTCTTCCTCATCGACGGCCTGCTCGACCGGCTCATCTACCTCAAGTACGGCCTCGCCGCGATCCTCGCGTTCATCGGCGTCAAGCTCATCCTCCACGCCCTGCACGAGAACAACCTGCCGTTCGTCAACGGCGGCCAGCCGGTCGAGGTCGTCGAGATCTCCACCGGCCTGAGCCTCGCCGTCATCCTCGGCGTGCTGGTCGTCGTCGTCGTCGCCTCGCTGCTCAGCCCCGCGGGCAAGGCGCAGACCGCCATCAACAACGCACGCCGCCACGCCACGAGCTACCTCGACATGGAGTACACCCACGACGAGGCCGAGCGGGAGCGGGTGTTCCGGCAGCTGGTCGAGGAGCGCGACGCGATCGTCGCGCTGGGCCCGAAGTACAAGCAGATGGTGCGCGACGAGCCGGAGCTCATGGCGCTGCTCACCCGCGCGCGCGACAGCCACGACCGGGTCCACCCGGACGACCCGGTGGAGCCGGTGCTCACGGGCACGGACCGCGGCGACGAGCCGGCGCGGGTGCGCTGACCCGGCACCCGCCACGACCCGGGCCGCACCGGCCCGCGCCCGGCCTCAGGCCCCGAGCGCGGGCCCCTCGTCCTTGAGCGCGACCCCGGAGGCACCGAGCTCGCGGGCGGCGTTCAGCAGGGCGGCCACGGTGACGGCCGCGGCCTCGTAGCCGGTGCCGTGGGGCGGGCGGACGTTGGAGACGCAGTTGCGCTCGGAGTCCGCCCGCCCCGGCCGCGGGTCCCACGTGAGGTAGACGCCGAGGCTGTCCGCCGCCGACAGCCCCGGCCGCTCGCCGACCAGGACCACCACCGCGCGGGCCCCCAGGGCGGCGCCGACCTCGTCGCCCAGGGCCACCCGGGCCTGGCTGGCCAGCACCACCGGGGCGACCACCCAGCCCGGCAGCCGCGCGAGCAGCGCGGTCACCGTGGGCGCCGCGTGACGGTGCACCGCGAGCGGCGACAGCCCGTCGGCGACGACCACGGCCAGGTCGACGCCGTCCCCGGGCGGCGGGAACGTCGTCCCGTCGGCGAGCCGGCGCCCCAGGTCCGGGCGCTGCAGGTACGTCGTCCGGTCCGGGGCGGCCGAGGCCACGCAGAGCACGTCCGCGCCGCCCAGCGCCTCCCGGACCAGCCCGGGCTCGAAGGGAGCGTGGACGGCGTCCTTCGCCGCGGCGTGGGCCGCGCGGAACTCCAGCTCCCTCGCCGTCGGCAGCGCGTCGCCGGCACGGCCCAGGGCGACCCGGGCGCGGGTGGCCGCGCGCAGCACCTGCCACGGGTCGGAGGTCGGCGTCGTCACCGGGGCCGGGGTCGTCGACCCGGCGGGCGGGGCCGGTGGGGCCGCTGCGTGGTCGCGCGCG
>NZ_JBBEOI010000165.1 GCF_037860755.1 Aquipuribacter hungaricus
GGGGCTCGCGCGCCGGCTCGGGCGCGGGCCGGACCAGGTCGCCGACGCGCTCCTCCCAGCCGGCGGCCGGGGTGGCCTCGTCGGCGGCGCCCACGGCTCCCGTGCGCGCGGCGACGAGCACCGCGACGGCGTGCTTGCAGTCCGAGGCGACCGGGCAGGAGCAGCGCGACGTCCATCGCCGCGGGTTGCCCGGCCGGGGCGCGAAGGGCGTGACGAGGGTGGAGTAGACGGTGTTCCCGCTGCCCCGGACCTCCCCCAGCAGCGCGCCGCCGCCGCTGCCGGTGAGGCGCTGCACCCGCCCCGCCCGGGCGTACTCGGCACCGCGCCGGAACGTGTCGTCGCCGACGACGGCCCGGACGGCGTCGTCGTCGATGGCGTCGGTCCAGTGCTCGGGCATCCGGGCAAGGCTACGGACCCCCGGGCGGGCGCGCCCCCGGGCGTGGAGGATGCCGGGGTGCTCGTGGTCGACGTCGCCAACCTGCTGGGGTCCCGCCCCGACGGCTGGTGGCGCGACCGGGCCGGCGCCACGTCCCGCCTGCTGGTCGCGCTCGCCGCCGCCGGGCTCGGCGAGGTGGTCGCGGTCGTCGAGGGCCGGGCCCGCGAGGTGCCCGACGTCACCGGTCTCACGGTGGTGCGGGCCGGCGGGTCCGGCGACGACGAGGTGGTGGCCCAGGTGCTCGCCCACCCCGGCTGCACCGTCGTCACCGCGGACCGGGGGCTGCGGGCCCGGCTGCCTCCGGGCACGGAGGTCATGGGCCCGGGGACGCTGCGGGACCGGCTCGACGGCTGAGCTCCTGCCCGTCCGACGGCCGAGCCCGGCCCTGCCCGACCATGGACCGGTGAGCCGCGACCCCGACCCCGTGCCGCCCGGCCCACCTGCACCCGTGCGTGCGCTGACCGCCGAGCAGCGGGCCCGGGCGGCCGGGATGACCACGTCCCCGCTGGTCGCGCCGGGCCTGCGGGTCCTGTTCTGCGGGATCAACCCGAGCCTGCGCACGGCGTGGACGGGCCACCACTTCGCCCACCCGGCCAACCGGTTCTGGACCGCCCTGCACCTGTCGGGCTTCACGCCGCGGCGGCTCGCGCCCGCCGAGCAGGACGAGCTGCTCGCCCTCGGCCTGGGCGTCACGAACGTCGCCTCCCGGACCACGGCCCGCGCGTCCGAGCTGTCCACCGAGGAGCTCGTCGAGGGCGGGCGGCGCCTGGCCGGCGAGCTGGCGGTGCTCCGTCCGCGGTGGCTGGCGGTCCTCGGCGTGACGGCCTACCGCACGGCCTTCGCCGAGCCCCGCGCCGTCCTGGGGCCGCAGGAGCGGAGGTTCGGCGGGACCCGGGTCTGGGTGCTGCCCAACCCCAGCGGCCTCAACGCCCACCACACGCCCGCGCAGCTCGGCGAGCGCTTCTCCGAGCTCCGCCGCGAGGTGGGCCCGGCCTGACCGGGTCGCCGCGCCCCGGCCGGACGCCCGAGGTTGCACGGATGCGCGGTCGCACCGCCCCGCCACCGCACATCGGTGCAAGGTGGGGAGCCCTCGCCGCGCGCCGGGCACGACCGAGGGGCCCCGTCGGGTGACGGGGCCCCTCGGTCGTCACCTCAGCAGCGCCGGACCGCGTACCGCAGCCGGAGCTGGTCCATCTCCGCCGTCGCGCCGGCCACCTGCGCCGAGGCGTCGACGGTGACCTTGCGCGGCGTCAGACGCCGGCCGCCGTCGTCCATGACGTGCTCGGCGCTGGCACCGGGTGCCAGGTCGAGGGTGTGCTCCTCGCCGAGCTGGCTCCTCACCACGACGGACGCGGTGACCGTCCCCCGGTTGACGAGCGTGACGACCAGCTGAGCCGTCCCGTCCTGGCAGCGGGTGGCGGCGGTCGCCGTCACCTCCAGCCGGGGCTCGGCGACCGTGACCTCGACCGTGCTGGTGACCGACGCGCCGCCGGGGCGGGTGACGGTGACCGTGGCGGTGCGGGTCCCGGGACCGGCGTAGCGGTGGACCGGGTCGGCGCCCGTGCCGGTCGTGCCGTCGCCGAAGTCCCACGCGTAGACGAGCCCGGCCGTGTCCGGCCCCAGGTCGGCGCAGGCGATGCGCAGCGAGGGGTCGTCAGGGTCGTGGACGACGACCGAGCGGGCCTTCTCGTCGGCCCGCAGGTCGGTCCGGACGACGACCTGGCCGCTGGCGCCCCCGGCGTCTGTGGTGAAGGGCAGCCAGATCTCGTTCTCCTCGGCGAAGGGCTGGGAGGTGTCGAAGCGGAAGTGCGCCCCGCCCCTGCCGACGGCGCAGGCCTGCTCGTGCACGTGGACCATGTGCGCGGTGCCCGGGCGCAGGCCCGTGACCTCGAGCGTGGTCACCGTGCCGGTGCGGTCGCGCAGCATGGTGGCCGTGCCGGCGACGTCCGGGTAGGTGGTCGTGCCGTCCGCGAACGGCAGGACGACGCCGCCGGTGGTGACCCCGGTGGAGAAGGCGACGTCGTAGGCGTCCGTGCCCGGTGAGGCCGAGGCCTCGACCGTCGGCAGCGCCTCCGGACCGGTGACCTCGACCGTGACGGACCCCTGGTAGGTGCCGCCGTTGCCGTCGGTGACGGTGAGGGTCGCGGTGTAGGTGCCCGGCTCCGTGTACACCGCCTCGGTGTCGGCGGTGGTCCGGCGGTCGCTGTCGTCGTCGGCGAGACCGAGGTCCCAGACGTACGCCAGCTCGTCCCCGTCGGCGTCCACCGCGCCGGCGCTCAGCTGCACCGCGAGCGGTGCCGGGCCGGACGGCGGGGTGGCGGTCGGCGCGGCGGTCGGCGCTGTGTTCTCGCCGGACGCCTCCCGGACCACGACCGTGCCCTGCATCGTCGTGCCGTGGATGCTGCACCAGTACGAGTACACCCCCGGTTCGGTGAAGGTGTAGCGGACCGGCTCGCCGCCGGCGTCCCGGTACTCGCGCAGCGGCGGGTCCCAGTTCTCGCCCCGGCTGGTGACGTCGTGGCCCATCGTGGCCTGGTCGAACTGCCACTCCACGGTGTCGCCCACCTCGACGACGACCTCCGAGGTGCCGGTGCTCTCGGCGACCCAGCGGTTGCCGCCGGCGTCGTCGACCGCGTCGACCACGGCGACCCGGCCGGGCTCGACCGCCTCGCCGTCCCAGACGAAGTCGTCGAACGCGGCGACCGGGGTGCCGCTCGCGCCACCGCGGACGGCCATCACGCCGACGCGCGGCGCGGTGATGCCGGCCAGGGACCGGGCGTCGCCGACCTGGACGAACTCCTCGCCGTCGAGCGAGTAGTAGCCGCGGACGGACGTGCCGTCGGACACCAGCCGGAGCGTGAGCTCCGTCGGGAAGTCCTCGGGCAGGAACGGCCCGTCGAACGACCCGCCCCCGGTGTGCCAGTTCCCCGAGAAGTCGAAGCCGTCGTTGCTCGGCGAGGACGACTTGAGGAACTCGATCCACTCGTTGCCGCCGCCCTTGTTGACGAAGGCGAGCTTGACGAACCCGGACGCCCCGGCACCGGCCACGACGAGACCGGCCTGCTGGCCGCCCTGGTCGGGGTCGAACGACAGCGTCGATGTCACCGACCAGGGACCGTCGGGGGCGGCCTGGGTGATGATGTTGGACGCGTCGGCGTACTCGCCCGAGTCCGGGGTCAGGCGCAGCGCGCCGCCGGACACCTCGTACAGCGACGGGTCGGGCCGGCGCACCTGCCAGTGGCAGCTGTCGAGCAGCTCGTCGTCGTCGAAGCTGTCTGAGCGGACGGGCTGCAGGCACGGCTCCGGCTCCTCGACGCTCACGGCGGAGACCGCGAACACGTGGAGACGGTCGTCGTCGGGCAGCGTGAGGGTGGCCGCGTCCTTGCCGGCCTGCAGGAGCACGGGCTGCGTGAACAGCATCACCCGCGGCGAGGTCTGCCCCCCGGAGTAGTGCCGGTAGGGCATGTCGACGGCGATCTGCTCACCGAACTTCGGGTTCTGCGCCCAGTCGGTGAAGCGCAGCGGGACCTGCTCGGTCGTGCCGTCGGTGTAGGTCAGCGTGCCGGTGGTGTCGACGTCCCCGTTGTGGGCCGTCGCCAGGACGCTGAGCATGTCGTGGTCGCCGGTGGGCAGCTGGATGACCTGCCCGTCCGCCTCGACGTTGTTGGCCTCGCCGTCGGCAGGGCTGCCGAAGACGTACTCGATGCCGTCGATCTCGACCGGACCGCCCTGCTCGCGCACGGCCTCCGGCAGCAGCTCGGCCGCGAGGCTCCAGCCGCCGCCGTCGAAGTTGCCGTCGGCGGGGTTCGCCGCAGTGGAGATGCCGTCGTTGTTCCACAGCTCCGACAGGTCCGCCACGGCCGGGCACTCGCCGTCGGCGAGGGCGACGACCCGCAGCTGCGTCCGGCCGGTGTTCCCGTCCGGGTCGGTGACCACGAGGGTGACGGTGTACTCGCCGGCCTCGGTGTACGTCCAGGTCGGGGTCGCCCCGGTCGAGACGTCGTCGTCCGTGCCGGCGACGCCGAAGTCCCAGGCCCAGGTCACGTCCTGGCCCTGCGGGTCGGTGGCGGTGCCGGTGAAGGAGACCTCGACCGGCAGGACGCCGCAGCGGGGGTCGGCGGCGGCCCGGGCGACCGGGTCGACGAGCACGGTGACGGTCTCGCCCTCGCGCTCGGCGCCCCTGTGGCCCTCGGCATCGACCGGTGTGACGGACGGGGTGAAGCTCCCGCCCTCGGTGTAGGTGTGGGTCACCTCGGCCCCACCGGTGACGACGTCGGAGCCGTCGCCGAAGGTCCACTCGTAGGTGATGGCGTCGCCCTGACGGTCGACCCCGTCCGCGGTGAGCGTGACCTCCAGCGGCGCGGCGCCGCTGGTGGGCGTCACGTCGACGGTGCTGACGAAGGGCTCGTCCACCTCGAGCTCGCGGACCTGGACGTCGCGGAACGAGACCGAGTCGGCGTCCCCGTGGTTCTGCAGGCCGACGAAGCCCTCGTCGGGGCGGGACCCGTCGGAGGTGTACGTGTTCACGACCTGGCCGTTGAGCGTCATCGTGTACGTCTGGCCGACGACGCGGACCGTGTAGTCGTTCCACTCCCCCACGGGACGGGCGTTGCGGCCGTCCTCGCGGTCGAAGTTGTAGACCGAGCCCGTCTTCTGGGGCTCGTCGCCGGGCTGGCCCTCCTTGATCTGGATCTCGTGGCCGCGGTCGACCGCGACGAAGGGGTCGTCGCCCGGGTCGGGGAAGCGAGCGAAGACGCCGGAGTTGTCGCCCTCGTCGGACAGCCGGAACTGCAGCTTCATCTCGAAGTCGTCGAACGTCTGCCCGGCGAACCAGAACAGGCCGAGCCCGCCCTCGGAGGTCAGCGTGCAGTCCTCGACGACGAACCGGCCGGGGCCGGACTGGCGCCACGCGGAGGTGTCGGTGCCGTCGAAGAGCAGCTCGAAGCCCTCGTCGGCGGTGGGCGGCGTGGTGCAGGCCCGGCGGGCCGTGACGTCGACCGCCCGCGAGCTGGTCTTGCCCGTGCTGTCGGTGACGGTGACCGTCGCCGTCCGGGAGCCGGCCTCGGTGTAGGTCCAGGACGCGGTGGCGCCCGTGGCGGTGTCGGCGTCGGTGCCGGCCACGCCGAAGTCCCAGGCGTAGGTGAGCTCGTCGCCGTCCAGGTCGACCGCCTCGGCGGAGAACGTGACGGCGAGCGGCGCGGGGCCGTCGGCCGGGGTGGCGGTCGCGGAGGTGATGTCGGGCGAGGTGTTCGCCGCGATGCCACGACCCTCGAAGCGGACCTGGTCGAGGTTGACCTCGCCGCCGCCGGTGTAGACGAGGTACAGGGGCCGGCCGCCGGCGTCGGCCTCGCGCGAGGTGATCTCGCCGCTGCCGGTCCGGTAGTAGTACTGGCCCTCGGTGCCGCCGGCCAGCGGGACGGTGGCGACGAGCGGACCGTCGGGGGCGCCCGCGCGCACCTGCACAGCGGCGTCGCCACCGGCCCCGCCGGAGTAGGTGACGTGGACGTCGGTCATGCCCGACAGGCTCATGGGGGACCACATGACCCAGTCGCCCTGGCCCACGCCGGTGACGATGCTGCCGCCGCCGGGACGCGTGCCGGACTTGTCGTCGTAGCCGGTGATGCCCACGCCCTGGCTGGCCGTGTAGTGCTCGGCCTGGCGCAGCCGCGGCTGCAGGGTCACCCGGTCGCTGCCGGTGAGCGGGGCGTTGGCGCCGTCGTTCGCGCCGCCGTCGGTGTAGCTGGCGAGCAGGACCCCGAAGGTGTTGGCGTCGGGGCCGTGGTCGCCGGCCGTCGACATCCGCAGCGTGCCCTCGCAGCCGCTCTCGGAGAGGTTCGGGTGCACGTGCGAGTCGTGGCCGAGGCCGGCCTGGACGACGACGCGGCTGCAGTCGACCTGCTCCTGGCCGTCGCCGACGACCACGCGGAAGGCGATGTCGTCACCGGGTCGGTAGAAGCCGCCGTCCAGCGGCGCGACGAGCTCGACGGTCGGCCGGGTGTTGCCGGCGGTCACGGTCACCGTCGCGCTGGCGCTCTTACCCGTGGCGTCGGTCACCGTGAGCCGGGCCTGGTAGTCGCCGGCGACGTCGTAGGTGGTGGTCGGGTCCTGCTCGGTGGAGTCGGTCGTGCCGTCCCCGTCGAGGTCCCAGGCGTAGGTCAGGGCCTCGCCGTCGGGGTCGCTGGTGCCCTCGCTGCTGAAGGCCACGGCGAGCGGGGTGGCGCCCTCGGTGACGTCGGCGGAGGCGCGGACCACCGGGGCGGAGCCGTCGACCGCGTAGTCGATGCGGACGAGCTTCGTCTGCGGCGAGCCCGAGAAGAAGCCGGTCCCGTACTCGAGCACGTAGAGCGAGCCGTCGGGGCCGAACTCCATGTCCGCCGGGGCGACCAGGCCGGACACGAAGTCGTCGATCTGCTCGATCGAGCCGTCCTCGGCCGTGCGGACCGTCTTGATCCAGCCGCGGCTCATCTCCGACATGAAGTAGACGCCCTCGTAGTACGCGGGGAACGCCGTCGCCGCCGCGGAGGTGTTCTGCGACTGCCGGTAGACCTGACCGCCGGTCGGGGTCGAGCCCTCGACCTCCGGGTACCGGAAGGGCCCGACGTCGGAGTAGGGGATCCAGGCGTCGGTCATCGGGGGCAGCGTCTGCAGCCCGGTGCTGTTCGGGGAGTCGTTGACGCCGGCCATCTCGACCGGGTCGTCGCACGGGAACCGCTTCGGGGACCCGTCCGGGTTCGTCCGGAACCGGTTGGCGACGAAGTCCCAGTCGACGTAGGCCCCGCCGAAGCGCATGTCGGTGAGGTCCTCGCCGACCTGCCCGCCGCAGTACGGCCAGCCGCCGTTCATGGCGACGTCGGTGCGGTTGAACTCCTCGAAGTGGCGCGGGCCACGGTTCGGGTTGTCCGCCCGGGAGTCGGGGCCGACCTCGCCCCAGTAGACGGTGCCGGTGTCCTGGTCGACGCCGAGGCGGTACGGGTTGCGCAGCCCCATGGCGAAGATCTCGGGACGGGTGCGGTCGGGGTCGGCGTCGGGGTACAGCGCGCTCGGGTACCGGCCGCCCTCGCCGAAGAGGTTGCCCTCGGGGATGTCGTAGGAGACGCCGTCGCCGGGGGTCGGGTCGACGTCGCCCTGGTCGTCGTCGCGGGGGACGACGCGGAGGATCTTGCCGCGCAGGTCGTCGGTGTTCGCCGAGGACTTCTGGGCGTCGTAGTCCGACCGGCCGGGCCGCTCGTCGTGCGGGGAGTAGCCGTCGTTGTCCGAGGACGACGTGTTGTCGCCGGTGGACAGGTGCAGGACCCCGTCCGGGCCGAACTGCAGCGAGCCCGCGGAGTGGCAGCAGACGTTGCGCTGGGTGCCGACCTCGAGGATGACCTTCTCGGACTCCACGTGCAGGTGGCTCTCGCCGTCCTCGTGGGTCTCGACCGTGAACCGGGACAGCCGGTTGGCGTCGTAGGACTCCGGCAGGGGCGCGTAGTAGACGTACATCCAGCCGTTGGTCGCGAAGTCGGGGTCGAGCGTGATGCCCAGCCCGCCGTCCTCCAGGCCGCTGAAGACGCCCAGCTGGGGGTTGTTGAGCAGGATGTCGACGCTCCCCGTGGCGGGGTCGTAGACGGAGATGTCGCCCGCGCGCGTGATGACGAAGACGCGCCCGTCGGGGGCGACCGTCAGCTCCATGACCTCGCCGAGCTCCGTGCCCTGGGCGAGGACGACCTTCTGGAAGTCCTCGAGGTCCGGCGGCTCCGCGGCCGCGGCCACGTCGCCGGGCGGGTCGTCCACGTCGGGCGTGGTCGACGGGTTGCCCGCGTCGGGCGACTCGGCCGGCGTGGGCTCGGCGGTCGCGGGCCCGGCGCCCTCAGGCCGGGTCGTCCCCCGCGACCGCGGCGAGCACGCCCTCGCCGTAGGTC
>NZ_JBBEOI010000166.1 GCF_037860755.1 Aquipuribacter hungaricus
GGCCTGGTCCGCCGCCGGCGCCCCGGGGGACCCGGTGGTCGTGCCGGGCGGCGCGGACCGGCAGGCCTCGGTCGCGGCCGGCCTGGACGCCCTCGCCGAGGACGTCGACGTCGTGCTCGTCCACGACGCCGCCCGCGCCCTGGCGCCGCCGTCGGTGTTCACCGCGGTCGCCGCCGCGGTGGCCGGCGACGTGGTCGCCGTCGTCCCCGGCCTCACCCCCGCCGACACGGTCAAGCAGCTCGCGCCCGCGACCGGGGGGCCGCGGACCGTCGCCGGCACCCTCGACCGGTCCTCGCTGGTCGCGGTGCAGACCCCGCAGGGCTTCCGTGCCGACGTGCTGCGCGCCCTGCACGCGGCCGACCGGACGGCAGCCGTCACCGACGACGCGGGGATGGCGGAGGCGGCCGGCCACCCCGTCGTCGTGGTCCCGGGCCACACCGAGGCGTTCAAGGTGACGACGGCGGTAGACCTGCTGCTCGCGCGCGCCCTGCTCGAGAACCGGTCGGCGGGGCAGGATGGCGCCCGTGACCGCTGACACCCCCGCCCCCGCGGTGCCGGACCTGCGCGTCGGCACGGGCGTCGACGTCCACGCCTTCGCCGATGGCGTGCCCTGCCACGTCGCCGGGCTGCACTTCCCCGACGAGCCCGTCGGGCTGGCCGGGCACTCCGACGGCGACGTCGCCGCGCACGCCGCCTGCGACGCGCTCCTGTCCGCCGCCGGTCTCGGCGACCTCGGCGGGGTGTTCGGCACCGCCGACCCTCGCTGGGCGGGGGCGGCGGGGACCGCGCTGCTGGCCGAGACGGCCCGGCTGGTGCGGGCGGCCGGCTGGCGGGTGGTCAACGTCTCCGTGCAGGTGGTCGCGGTCCGGCCGCGCCTCGGCTCCCGCCGCGAGGAGGCCCAGCGGGTGCTCTCCGACGCCGTCGGCGCCCCGGTCAGCGTGTCCGGCACGACGACCGACGGCCTCGGGCTCACCGGCCGCGGCGAGGGTGCCGCCGGCATCGCGACGGCCCTGCTCGTGAGGGCCTGACCGTGGCGGGCCGAGGGTCCCCGGCGCCCCTGCGCGGCAGCGGCGTCCCCGCGGACAGCGACCCCGTCGTCGTCGAGCTCGACCGGATCGCCTTCCTGCTCGAGCGGGCCGCCGCCGCGACCCCCCGCGTCGCCGCCTTCCGCAAGGCCGCGGCCGTCGTGGTGCGCACCGGCCCCGACGAGGTCGCCGCCCGCACCGGCGAGGGGACGCTCAAGGAGCTGCCCGGCATCGGCGACCGGACCGCGGGCGTCATCACCGAGGTCGTCGAGGGCGGCGGGCCCTCCGGCTACCGGGCCGACCTGGAGGCGCTGGTCGCGCCCCTGGTCGCCGGCGGCGCCGACCTGCGCGCCCTGCTGCAGGGAGACCTTCACAGCCACACCGACGCCAGCGACGGCGGCAGCGACCTGGCGACCATGGCCCGCACGGCGGCGTCGCTCGGGCACCGCTACCTCGCCGTCACCGACCACAGCCCCCGCCTCACGGTGGCCAACGGCCTGTCCCCCGCCCGGCTGCGCGCCCAGCTCGACCTCGTGGCGCAGGTCCAGGCCGAGCTCGACGCGGACGGCGTCGACCTGCGCGTCCTCACCGGCATCGAGGTCGACATCCTCGACGACGGCTCGCTGGACCAGGAGCCGGAGCTGCTCGACCGCCTCGACGTCGTCGTCGCCTCGGCGCACTCCAAGCTCCGGATGGAGCCCGCCGCGATGACCCGCCGCCTCGTCGCCGCCGTGCAGGACCCGCGCACCGACATCCTCGGCCACTGCACCGGCCGGCTCCTCGGCGGGCGCAACCCCGACTCCCCCGGGGCGAGCCGGGGCAGCAAGGAGCGGCCGCAGTCCACGTTCGACGCCGCCGCGGTGTTCGCGGCCGCCGCCGAGGCCGGCACCGCGGTCGAGGTCAACGCCCGGCCCGAGCGCCTCGACCCGCCGATGGACCTGCTCGCCGTCGTCGACGAGGCCGGCTGCGTCGTCAGCATCGACTCCGACGCCCACGCCCCCGGCCAGCTGGACTGGCTGGAGCTGGGCTGCGCGCGGGTGGAGAAGGCCGGGATCGACGCCGACCGGGTCGTCACCACGTGGGACGTCGAGCGGCTGCTCGCCTGGACCCGCGCGGGCTGAGGGTGCCCGCAGGACGGACCCCCTGGCGCGGGCGCCCCGGCAGGAGTAGGGGTACCCCCCGGGTGCGGCCGCGCTCCCCGACGTACCGTTGTCGCATGCCCGCCGTCGCAGCCCGTTGGATCGTCCCCGCCGCCGTCACCGCCCTGGTGGTCGGTGGAGGCGTCGCCGCCTCCGCCGCGTCCGACGCGGTGCCCGAGCTCCCCGAGCGCTCCGCCGCCGACCTGCTCGTCGCGGTCGGCGAGGCCGAGCCCGTCCCCTTCAGCGGCACCGTCCGCACGGTCGCCGACCTGGGTCTGCCCTCGCTGGGCGACCTGCCCGGCGCCCCGTCGTCCGAGACCGCGACCGACCCGATGTCGGCCCTGATGAGGCTCGCCACCGGCGAGAACTCGCTCCGGGTCTGGGTGGGCGGTCCCGAGCAGCAGCGCGTCTCGCTGCTCGACGACTTCTCCGAGCTGGACGTCGTCCGCGACGGCGACGTCGCCTGGACGTACTCCTCCGCCGAGGACACCGCGACCCGCTACGACCTGGCCGGGTTCGCCGCCCGCGCCGAGGCGGCCGCCGCCGAGCACGCCGCCGCCCACGGTGGCGGGGTGCTGATGGCCCCGCCGTCGGAGCCCGCGCTGCCCGAGGGCGCCTCCCCGGCGGACATGACGCCGGACGAGGTCGCCCGCACCCTGCTGGAGGGCGCGGACGAGACCACCGAGGTCACCGTCGGCGAGGCCCAGGTCGTCGCCGGCCGCGACGCCTACACGCTGGTCGCCACCCCCCGCGACGACGCCACCCTGGTCGCCGGCATCGAGGTCGCCGTGGACGCCGCTACCGGCCTGGTCCTCCAGGTGCAGGTCGACGCCCGCGACCAGGAGGCCCCGGCCTTCGTCACCGGCTTCACCGACCTCGACCTCACGGCCCCCGACGCCGAGGTGTTCGCCTTCACCCCGCCCGCCGGCACGACGGTCGTCGACGCGCTCGCCGAGCTCGACAGGGAGGTCGCCGAGGCTCCCGCCACGGAGGCCCCGGCCGAGCCCTTCGACACCGGCGCGCTCGAAGAGATGTTCGCCGACGCCCCCGAGCCGGTCGTCCACGGTGAGGGCTGGTCGACCGTCGTCGAGCTCTTCGCCCCGGCCGGCGCCCCGTCCCTCGGTGGCACCGCCCCCTCGCTCGCGGACGACGCCCCCAGCGCCGACGTGTCCGGCGAGGACGCCTCCCCGTTCGGCCGCGAGGACGGCTCCGACGCGGCCGAGGACGTCGACCCGGCCGAGCTGCTCGGCCAGCTGACGACCGAGGTCGAGGGCGGCCAGGTCTTCACCTCCGCGCTGCTCACCGTCCTGCTCACCGACGACGGCCGCCTGTTCGTCGGCTCGGTCGACGCCGCGACGCTGCAGGGCTACGCCGGCTGACCTCCCGCACCACGCACCACCCGCAGCACGCACCACCCCGTGACCGGCCACGACCCGCGTGGCCGGTCACGGCTGCGTGACGGACGATGGCCTGGTGACAGACCTCCCCGTCCAGGCCCGGCGGCACCCCGGACGGCGCGCGTGACGGACCTCGCGGTCCGCACCAGCGGGCTCACCAAGCGCTACGGGCAGCAGGTGGCGGTCGACGGCATCGACCTGGCCGTCCCGTCCGGCGCCGTGTACGGCTTCCTCGGGCCCAACGGCTCCGGCAAGACGTCGACGATCCGCCTGCTGCTCGGGCTGGCCGCCCCCACGTCGGGCGAGGTCGAGCTGCTCGGCTCCCCGATGCCGTCGGGCTGGCGCCGCGTGCTCCCCCGCGTCGGGGCGCTCGTCGAGGGGCCAGCGTTCTACCCCTGGATGTCCGGCCCCGCGAACCTCGCCCGGCTCGACGCCGCCGACCGCGACGCCGACGCCCGCACCCGTCGCACCCGGATCGCCGACGCCGTGGAGCGCGTCGGGCTGACCGGTGCCGGGTCCAAGCGGGTCGGGGCCTACTCGCTGGGCATGCGGCAGCGGCTCGGCATCGCCGGCGCCCTGCTCCGCCCCCGCGACCTGCTCGTCCTCGACGAGCCGACCAACGGCCTGGACCCGCAGGGCACCCGCGAGGTCCGGAGCCTGGTCCGCTCGCTCGCCGCCGACGGCACCACGCTCGTCGTGTCCAGCCACCTGCTCGCCGAGATCGAGCAGGTGTGCTCGCACGTCGGCGTCATGAGCGCCGGCCGCCTGGTCGCGCAGGGCACCCTCGCCGAGCTCGGCGCCGGCGGCGCGGCCACCCTCGTGCTCCGCACCCCCGACCACGCCGGCGGCGCCCGTGTCCTCGCCGGCGCCGGGCTCGTGCCCGAGCGCGCCGAGGACGGCACGGTGCGCGCCCCGCTGCCCGAGGGCACCCGCACCGACGTCCTCGTGGTCCGGCTGGTCACCGCGGGCGTGCCGGTCGAGGGCCTCGAGGTCCGCCGCGACACCCTCGAGGACCGGTTCGTCGCCCTGACAGGAGAGGGGTTCGAGGTCGTTGCATAGCCTCCTGGCCAGCGAGCTCCGCGTGATGTTCGCCCGGCGGCGCCACCTGGCGATCCTCGGCGTGCTCGCCGCGGTCCCCGTCCTCATCGCCCTGGCCGTCTACTTCTTCGACGGCCCGAGCAGCGGGGACGGCCCGCCGTTCCTCGACCGGGTCACCGACAACGGCCTGTTCGTCGGCATCACCGCGCTCGTCATCTGCGTCCCGCTCTTCCTGCCGCTGGCCGTCGGCGTCGTGGCCGGGGACACCATCGCGGGCGAGGCCGGCCAGGGCACGCTCCGCTACCTGCTGCTCAGCCCCGCGGGGCGGACCCGGCTGCTGGCGGTCAAGCTCGCCGGCGTCGTCGTGTTCTGCGCCGTGGCCACGCTCACGGTGGTCGCCGCCGGGTCCGCGGTCGGCCTGGCGCTGTTCGGCGCGCAGGACGTCGCGGTGCTGTCGGGCGGGACGATCACGCCGTGGGAGGCCGGCGGGCGGGCGCTGCTCGCCGCCGGCTACGTCACGGTGTCCCTCGTCGGGCTCGGGGCGATCGGGCTGTTCGTGTCCACGCTCACCGACGTCCCGGTCGGCGCGATGGCGGCGACGGTCACGCTCGCCGTGGTGTCGCAGGTGGTCGGGCAGATCCCGCAGGTCGAGGCCATTCACCCGTGGCTGCCGACGTACCGCTGGTTCGACGTGGCCGACGTGCTGCGGGACCCCGTCGCGTGGGAGTCCTTCCGGCTCAACGCCCTGCTCCAGGCGGCCTACGTCGCGGTGTTCTCGGCATTGGCGTGGGCGCGGTTCACCACCAAGGACGTGCTGAGCTGACGGTTGGGGCGCGGCCCGGCCTCACGCCGGGTAGACCGTCACCTCGGTCGCCTTGAGGCTGGCCCACACCGGCGCGCCGGGGCGCAGCCCGAGCTCGGCCACCGCCGCGGCGGTGACGTCGACGAGCACCGGCGGCGCACCGTCGAGCCGCACCCGGACGGTCTCGCCGTGCCGTTCCGTCGCCGCGACCGTGCAGCCCCAGACGTTGCGGGGGCTGGCCGGGCCCGGCCGGTCCGGCGACATTGCCACCGCCGCCGGGGCGAAGGCCACGAGCACCTCGCCCTGGGGCACGGGGCCACCCGCCTCGCCCGCGGCGGCCCGGAGCACCCCGCCCTCGGCGAGCGCGACGTCCTGCCCGGTCGCCGTCCCGCGGAGCAGGTTGAGGCCGACCAGCCGGGCGACGTAGTCCGTGCGCGGCGACCGGGCCACCTGCGACGGCGTCCCCTGCTGCACCGCCCGGCCGTCCTCGAGGACGACCACGTCGTCGGCGAGCACCATCGCGTCGAGCGGGTCGTGGGTGACGAGCACGCAGGCGCCGTCGAAGGCGGCGAGGTGGTGCGCCAGGTCGGTGCGGACGGAGCTGCGGGTGGCGGCGTCGAGCGCGGCCAGCGGCTCGTCGAGCAGCAGCAGACCCGGGGCCGTGACGAGCGCGCGGGCGAGCGCGACCCGCTGTGCCTGCCCCCCCGACAGCTCGCCGGGGCGCCGGTGCCCGAGGCCGGCCAGGCCCACCCGATCCAGCCACGCCGTCGCCCGCTGCCGGGCCTCGGCGGCCGGGACACCACGGGCACGCGGGCCGAAGGCGACGTTGTCGCGGGCGTCCAGGTGGGGGAACAGCAGCGAGTCCTGCGGGACCAGACCGACGCCGCGCGCGGCCGGCGGCAGGTGGACGCCGGCGGCCGGGTCGTCCCAGGTGCGGGACCCGAGCCGGACGTGGCCCTCCGGCAGCCGGAGCAGCCCCGCCAGCAGCCGCAGCGCCGTCGACTTGCCCGCCCCGTTCGGGCCCAGCAGCGCGAGCGTCCGCCCGGGCGGGACGACCAGGTCCAGGTCGAGGTCCCAGCCGTCGCGCCGCAGCCGCAGCCGCGCGTCCAGCCCGTCGGACCCGTCCAGCCCCCCGGTCCCGTCGATGCCGTCGGTCCGGTCCGGCCCGTCGCTCACCGGAGCGCCCCGACCCAGCGGTCCCGCAGGCCGACGAGCACCGCGACCGACACCGCGAGCAGCACCAGCGACAGCGCGACCGCCGCGTCCGGGTCGGTCTCCAGCAGCACGTACACCGACAGCGGCACCGTGCGCGTCACCCCGGGGAAGCTGCCGGCGAAGGTCACCGTGGCACCGAACTCCCCCAGCGCGCGGGCGAAGCAGAGGACGGCCCCGGCCACGACGCCCGGGGCGACGAGCGGCAGCGTGACGTGCGTGAGCACCCGCCACCGCGAGGCGCCGAGCGTCGCGGCCACGGCCTCGTAGCGGCGGTCGGCCCCCCGCAGCGCGCCCTCGACCGCGACCACGAGGAACGGCAGCGAGACGAACACCTGGGCGAGCACGACCGCGGCCGTCGTGAACGGCAGCCGGACGCCGAACCACAGGTCGAGGTAGAGCCCGAGCAGCCCGCGGCGGCCCAGCAGGAGCAGCAGCCCGACGCCCCCGACGACCGGCGGGAGGACGAGCGGGACGGTGACGAGCGCGCGCAGCAGCGGCCGGCCGGGGACGTCGGAGCGGGCGAGCACCCAGGCCAGCGGCACGCCCAGCAGGAGGCAGACCAGGGTGGACACCGCTGCCGTGCCGACCGACAGCGTGAGCGCCTGCGTGCTGGCCGGGTCGGCGACCAGCGCCGGGAGCCTCCGCCACGGGGCGCGGACCACGAGGGCGAGCAGGGGGAGGACGAGCACGAGCAGCCCCAGCCCGGCGAGGACGCCGAGCGGCCAGGGCAGCCCGGTGCCGCCGGCGGCGCGGTCGTCGGCACTGCGCGCCCGACGGGGTCGACGGGCCTGGTCGCGCTGACCGGGCCGACGGGGCTCTCGGGACCGGCTGGCCCGCCCGGCACCCGTCGCCACGGGGACGGTCACGGCAGCAGGAACCCGGCGGCGGCGAGCACCTCGCGCCCCTCGGGGCCCTCGATCAGCGCGAGGAACGCCCGGGCCCGGGCCTCGTCGGTGGTGCCGGCCAGGACGACCGCGGGGTAGGCCGTGACGACCTGCTCGGCGCCCGGGACGTCGACGACCTCCACCGTCCCGCCCGACGCGAGGACGTCGGTGGCGTAGACCACGCCGGCGTCGGCCTCGCCGAGCTCCAGCCGGGTGAGCACCGCCCGGACGTCGCGCTCCAGGGAGTCCGGGCGGGCCGCGACACCAGCCTGCTCCAGGAGCCCGGCCGTGACCGCGCCGCACGGCACCTGCTCCTCGCACAGGCTGACGACGAGACCGTCCTCGGCGAGGTCGGCCAGCCCCGTCACCCCGCCGGGGTTGCCCGCCGGGACGGCGAGCACCGGGCTGTTCACCGCGACGTCCACCGGCTCCCCGAGCACCTCGCCGGCGTCGACGAGCTGCTGGACCGGCGCGGCGGCGGCAGAGACGAGGAGGTCGCCCGGCGACCCTGCGAGGACCTGCTGCGCCAGCCCGGAGCTCGGCCCCAGGACCAGGACGACGTCGGTGCCGGGGTGCGCCTGCTCGAAACGCTCCTCCAGCTCGACCATGACCTCGGTCAGCGACGCGGCGGCGAGCACGACGACCTCGCCGGGCGCGACCGTCGGGACCGACGAGGCCGACGCGGGCCCGGCCGCCGGGGCGGACGCGGCGGCCCCCGC
>NZ_JBBEOI010000167.1 GCF_037860755.1 Aquipuribacter hungaricus
CCCGCCTCCCGCGCGGCGCCGGGCGCGGTGGCCGCCGGGGGCACCCCGGCCGGGGCGGCGCTGCGCACGCAGCAGGTCCAGATCGAGGCCGCCGAGGCCGCTGCAGGCGAGGACCCCGAGCAGGTGCGGGTCTTCGCCCCGGTGACGGCCCGCGGCGAGGCCGTGGGGGTGCTGGAGCTGCTGCTGGCGGGACCGCCCGACGAGGTGCAGCTGGCGTACCTGGGCGAGGCGGCCCACGCCCTGGCCTACGTGGTCATCGCCGACCGCCGCTACACCGACCTGTACGAGTGGGGCCAGCGCAGCGTGCCCCTGTCGCTGCAGGCGGAGATCCAGCGCCGGCTCCTGCCCGGCTCGTACACCTGCGAGGCGGGCCGGTTCACCCTGGCCGGCTGGCAGGTCCCCGCGCACGACGCGGGCGGCGACACCTTCGACTTCGCCCTGGACCAGGACACCCTGCACCTGTCGATCACCGACGCCGTCGGCCACGGCGTCGTGTCGGCCCTGCTCGCGACCCTCGTGGTGTCCAGCCTGCGCAACAGCCGCCGCGCCCGCACCAGCGTCCTGGAGCAGGCGCAGCGGGCCGCGGCGGACCTCGCGGCCCACGCCACGCCCGAGCAGTACGTCACGGGCCAGCTCGTCCGCGTCGACATGGCCACCGGTACCTGCCAGGTGGTCAACGCCGGGCACGTGGCCCCGCTGCTCGTGCGCGACGGGCAGGTCACCGACGTCGTGCTCGACGCCGACCCGCCGTTCGGCCTCCTGCCGGGGTCCGCCTACCGGTCGCAGACCTTCCGGCTGCAGGCGGGCGACCGCCTGGTGCTGCTCACCGACGGCATGCTCGAGCGCGAGGCGGCCGGGGCCGACGTCCGCGGGGTGCTCCGGCAGGTGGTGGACCAGCACCCGCGCGAGGTGGTCCAGGTGCTCACCCGTGCGGTGCTCGCGGCGACGGAGGACCAGCTGAGGGACGACGCCACCGTCATGGTGGTCGACTGGTACGGCGGCCCCGAGGCACCCCGCACGGCGACCGCCGGCGCCACGCGGGACCGAGCCTCGACCTGAGGCGGCGGGCCGTGCCGGTCTGACGGAGCACCCGGCTGACCGACGGGCCCGGCTGACCGACGGGCCCGGCTGACGGGCGGGACCGGGTCAGGGGACGACGACGACCTTGCCGGACAGGGTGCCCGCGGCGGTACGGGCGTGGACGCCGGCCAGGTCGGCGAGCGGGACCCGCTCGGCGACGTCGACGGTGAGCTCGCCCCGGACCACGCGGGCGATGCGGTCTCGGCCGCCGCGGTCGGCGGGGCGGCGCCGCCGGTCGCCCTGGGACGTGGGACCGCAGGCGCGCCTCCTGACCGCGCCTACCCTCGTCGCGTGACCCGGTCGACCGACGCGACCCCGGGCGGCACGCTCGTGCTCACCGCCCACCCGGACTCCACGTCGCTCACCCACCACGCGGCGCGGCGGCTGCGGGACCTGCTGGGGCCGGACGACGTCACCGTCGCCCACCTCGCCCAGGAGGGCTTCGACCCGAGGTGGACCCTCGCCGACCGTCGGGCGTACCTCGGCCAGGCGACGCCTGGCCCCGACGTCCTCGCCGAGCACCGGCGCGTCGACCAGGCCGACCACCTGGTGCTGGTGTTCCCGGTGCAGTGGTGGTCGCTGCCCGCGCTGCTCAAGGGCTGGGTGGACCGGGTCCTCGTCGCCGGCTGGGCGTTCGACCTCGACGAGGACGGCACGGTCGTCCCACGGCTGCAGCGGCTCACCGTCCACCTGCTGCCCCTGTCCGGCACCTCGGCCGGCTCGTTCGACCGCCACGGGTACACCCGGTCCTTCCGCACGCAGCTCGAGCAGGGCGTCGTCGGCTACTGCGGCGCACGTGCAGGCGTCACCGCGTTCGTCCACGACTCCGAGAGCGGCGACCGGGAGGCCGTGGCCGCCGCCGTGGACCGGGCCGCGGGCAGCATCGCCACGAGCATCACCGGCACAGCCACCAGCACCAGCAGCGCCGGCACCACCGGCGCCCCGGTCGTCGCTCAGGAGGGCTGAGCGGCCCGTCCCCCGGGCCGCAGCGACTCCAACGTCGCCCACGCCGAGTCCAGCGCGGCCTCGAGCGGCCAGCTCGACCGCTCCGGCTGGCTGAGCAGGAGCCCGCCCTGGACCGCGGCGAGCACGGCCGCCGCCAGACGGTCGGGGTCGGCCCCCGGGTCGACGTGCCCGCCGGCCTGCATCCGGCGGACCCCGTCGGCCACGCGCGTGCGCCACCCGGTCCACCCCGCCCGCAGGAGCTCCGCGGTCTCGGCGTCCGTGGCGGCCATCTGCGCCGTCAGCGAGCCGATGGGGCAGGCCCACCGGCCGAGACCCAGGTAGTACTCCTCGAGGCCGCGGCGCCAGGCGGCCCAGGACTCCCACGTCGACAGGTCGCTGAGGTGTGGCTCCTGGGCGGCGAGGAGCTGCCTGCCCTCCCAGAGCGCCACCTCCCGGACGAGCTCCGCCTTGCCGCCGGGGAAGTAGTGGAACAGCTGGCTCTTGCTGGTCAGGGTCGCGGCACGGACGTCGTCGAGGCTCGTGCCGTCGATGCCGGCGTCGAGGATCCGCTGCGCCGTCGCCTCGACGATGCGACTCCTCGTGCGCCGCCCCTTCTCCGTCAGCTCGGCCACCTCATCAGCGTAGACGACTGGACCGTCCGGTCCAGCTGCTGCTAGGAATGGACCATGCAGTCCAACTCTGACGCCCTGTCCTCCCTCCCCCGCGACACCCGCCTCGCCGGCCGCACCGCCGTCGTCACCGGCTCCTCCAGCGGCATCGGCGAGGCGGTCGCCCGCGTGCTCGCCGCCTCCGGCGCCGAGGTGGTCGTCACCGGTCGCGACGCCCACCGCACCCAGGCCGTCGCCGACGCCGTGCGCGCCGACGGCGGCACCGCCCACGCGGTCACGGCCGACCTCGGCGCCTCGCCCGACGCCGTCCGCGCGTTCGCCCGCCGGGCGAGCGACGTGCTGGGCGGGCGCGTCGACATCCTCGTCAACAACGCCGGCGTCTACCCCGTCGGGCCCACGGCGACCACCTCCGACGCCGACCTCGAGGCGGTGTGGGCCACCAACGTCCGTGCCCCGCACGTCCTCGTGGGCGCGCTCGCCCCGGCCATGGCGGAGCGGGGCTCGGGCTCCGTCGTGGTCGTCGGGTCCTGGATGGCGCGCACGGGGGTCCCCTTCGGCGCCGCCTACACCGCGAGCAAGGCCGCGGTCGAGCAGTTCACCCGCACCTGGGCCGCGGAGTACGGCCCGAGCGGCGTCCGCGTCAACACGGTCGCGCCCGGCGCCACGTCCACCCCGGGCAACGCCGGCTCCGAGGACGCGCTGGCCGCGATGACCGCGGGCACCCCGGCGGGGCGCCCGGTCCGCCCGGTCGACATCGCCACCGCCGTCCGCTGGCTGGTGAGCGACGAGGCGGTGTTCGTCCACGGCGCGCTGCTCGACGTCGACGGCGGCCTGTCGGCCACCCGGTTCACCGCCGCCGCCTGAGCCTCATCCCCAGCGGACCGGCGGCGTGAGCTGCAGCCGGTCCACAGATCACAGAACGGTAACGGTGCCGAAACCTTACGAAACTCTCTGTCACGACCCGCCGCGTGACCGGTAACACAGACGTGCACCGCCCGTTCCTGCCCGACCGGCCGCCGACGTGGGCGGCCGGCCCGGGGCAGGTCCTGGCCCACGCCCGGGCGGTCGCAGCGTCATCGGGCACCGACGCCGGGTGGCACGACGGGAGGACACACCATGGACCGCAGCAGCGCCCCGCCGACGGACGTGACGGACGACCGGGAGACCACCGCACCGGGGCACCTGAGCCGCCGGACCTTCGTGGGCGCCTCGGTCGTGGGGGCCGCGCTCGCCGCCACCTCCGGAGGGCTGCCGGCGACGGCCGCCGTCGCCGGGGCCCCCGTGGTCACCGTCGACCCGGCGGGCATCCCGTGGGTCGGCGCCGGGAGCACGGCCCCGGTCCGGCCGTTCCGGCTGCACGAGCTCACCCTGGGACCGGGCCTCATGGCCGAGAAGCGCGACCGCATGAAGGCGTTCCTGCGGCAGTACGACGAGCGCCGCTTCCTCGTGCTGTTCAACCAGCAGGCGGGCCGGCCCAACCCGCCCGGCGTCGCCGTGCCGGGTGGCTGGGAGGACGGCGGCCTGCTGAGCGGCCACTGGGCGGGGCACTACATGACCGCCCTCGCGCAGGCGCACGCCGACGCCGGCGAGCAGGTGTTCAAGGACAAGCTCGACTGGATGGTGTCCGAGCTCGCCGCCTGCCAGGAGGCGATCACGGCCCGCCTCGGCACCGGCGGCGGCGGGCCCCTCCCCGAGCCCGTGGTCGGCCGCGTCGCCGGGCGCCACGGGAAGGGCCTTCGGCTCAACGGGCCGAGCCAGGCCCAGCACGTCCGGCTGCCGCAGGAGACCGTGTCGCAGCTCAGGGCCTTCACCGTCGCGACCTGGGTCAACCTGGGCTCGGAAGCCACCTGGTCCCGGGTGTTCGACTTCGGCTCCAGCACGGCCGTCAACATGTTCCTCACCCCGCGGGCCGGGGTCGCGGGGACGCCCCCGCGCTTCGCCATCACCGTCGGCGGCTCCGGCGCCGAGCAGCAGCTCACGGGGACGCAGCCGCTGCCGGTCGGGCAGTGGGTGCACCTGGCGGTGACCCTCGCCGACGGCGTGGGGACGCTCTACGTGGACGGCACGCCGGTCGCCACGAACCCCGCCATGACGCTGGACCCGTCCTCCCTCGGCGTCCCCGGAAACGTCTGGATCGGCCGCTCGCACTACGGCGACGCCCCGCTGGACGCGACGCTCGACGAGTTCCACGTGTTCGACCGCGCGCTGTCGCCCGCGGAGGTCGCCTCGCTCACCACGTCGGCGGCCGGCACCACCGGCGGCGGCAACATCGCCTGGTACGGCTTCGAGGAGGACGGCGGCACGACGGCGCTGGACTCCTCCGCCAACGGCCGGGACGCGGGCATCGTCGCCGTGGTCACCGACACCCGGCTCTGGACGCCCACCCACCCGGGCTACCTGGGCGCGATCCCCGAGGACGCCGTCATCCGGCTCGGTCCCCCGCGGTTCGCCGTCTACGGCGGGGACCTGTCGGCGAACGTCTGGGCCCCCTGGTACACCCAGCACAAGATCATGCGGGGCCTGCTGGACGCCTACGTCCTCACCGGAAACGAGACGGCCCGGGACGTCGTGGTGCGGATGGCCGGCTGGGCGCACCTGGCCCTCACGGTCGGGGACGCGCGCCACCCCGACTACACCGGCGGCCCGACGCGCGACGACCTGGACCTGATGTGGGACACCTACATCGCGGGCGAGTACGGCGGCGCGAACGAGGTGTTCCCCGAGCTCTACGCCCTCACCGGCGACGAGACCCACCTGCGGACCGCGACGCTGTTCGACAACCGGGAGTCGCTGTTCCAGGCCACGGTCGAGGACCGGGACATCCTCGTGGTCACCGACCCCGCCGCGTACGGCCGGCGCCGTCCCGCCCGGCTGCACGCCAACCAGCACGTGCCGGGCTTCACCGGCTACCTGCGGGTGTACGAGCAGTCGGGCGACCGCGACTACCTCGACGCCGCGGCGCACTTCTTCGGCATGGTGGTCCCGCACCGGATGTTCGCCAACGGCGGCACCGGCGGCAACTACCCGGGGTCCAACAACAACATCGAGATGCTGCAGAACCGGGACAACATCGCGAACGCCATCGCGGCCGGCGGGTCCGAGAGCTGCACCACCTACAACCTGTCCAAGCTCGCGACGAACCTGTTCTTCCACGACCAGGACCCCCGCTACATGGAGTACGTCGAGCGGGCGCTGTTCAACCAGCTCGCCGGGACGCGCGCCGACACCGCGAGCACGGCGAACCCGCAGGTGACGTACTTCCAGCCGCTCACGCCCGGGGTGGGGAAGTCCTACGGCAACACCGGGACCTGCTGCGGCGGGACGGGTCTGGAGGTGCACACCAAGCACCAGGAGACGGTCTTCGCCCGCTCGGCCGACGGGTCGACCCTGTACGTCAACCAGTACATGAGCACGACGCTGGACTGGGCGGAGCGGGGCTTCACCGTCACGCAGACGACCGGCTTCCCACGGGCGCACACCTCGCGCCTGACCGTCGACGGGAGCGGCAGGCTCGAGCTGCGGCTCCGTGTCCCACACTGGGCGACGAAGGGGTTCCGGGTCAGCGTGGGCGGGGTCGCCGTGGCCACCGGCAGGCCGGGGACGTACGTCTCGGTCGACCGCACGTGGTCGCCCGGCGACGTGGTCGAGGTCTCCATGCCGTTCTCGGTCCGCGTCGAGCGGGCCCTCGACCGGCCCGACACCCAGTCGGTGTTCTGGGGACCGCTGCTCATGCCGCTCCTGGGCCGGGAGGAGGACGGCGGGTTCCGCGAGCTCAGCCTCTACCGGCACCTGCGCCTGGACGGGGACTACGGCCGCGCGGTCACCCCGGCAGGCACCACCGCCGCCGGCGACCCGCTCCTGGCTGCCGGCGGGTGGACGCTGCGCCCCTGGTACGTCGGCGACACCGAGGCGCACTCGGCGTACTTCCGCCGCGTCGAGCCGACCGTCGTCTTCGGGGCGCTCGACACCGGCGTGCCGAACCGGACGAGGGACGACGACCTGCCCCGCTACGACGTGCCGGAGGCCGGCGTCACCTCCCCCGGTGACGACGGCCTCACCTTCCTCGACGTCGTATGGGACGGCGCGCCGTTCCCGACCCTCGGCCGCTTCGTCTCGCGCGTGGCGGCCACGGCGGCGGACTTCGTGGCGCGCGGGCGCATGAGCGAGGCCGAGAAGGCCACGGTCGTCCGGGCTGCGGGCCGGTCCCGCAGCGAGCTCCTCCCCTGAGCGCCGGCACCTTCGGCGAGCAGGAGCTGTGGGAGCCCGCGACCCGGGCGGACCCCCACGGCTTCTACGCCCGGGTGCGCCGGGCGGGCCGGCCTGTGCCCCAGGTCGACCCGTCCGGGCGGCGGTGGTGGGTGGTCGCCGGCCACCACGACGTCCGCTCCGCGCTCCGGGACCCGGCGCTCGGTCACGAGGTGCACCGGCACCACCCCGCCGGGGGGTCCCCGCGCCCCGCCGGCGAGGCGGCGCGGGTCGCCTCCCGGCAGCTCATCGAGCTCGACGCACCGGACCACACCCGGCTGCGCGCGCTGGTGGCCCCGGCCTTCACCGCCCGTGCGGTCGCCCGGCTGGAGGACAGGGTCCGGGTCCTGGCGCGGCGCCTCGTGGAGCGTGCCGCGGAGCTCGACGAGGTCGACGTCGTGCGCGAGCTGGCCGACCCGGTACCGGTGGGCGTCATCGCGGAGATGGTCGGCGTCCCCGAGGCGGACCGGGGGCAGTTCCGCGCCTGGTCGGCCGCCGTGGTGTCCGGGGACCCGGGGGGGACGGGCGCGGTCGAGCAGTTCGCGGCGTACGTGGACGACCTGGCGGCCCGCCGGCGCCGGGACCCGGCCGACGACCTGCTCAGCCACCTGGTCGCCCAGCTGGACGCGGGGCGGCTGGACCGGGACGAGCTGGTCGCGATGGTCCAGCTGCTGCTCGTGGCCGGGCAGGAGACGACGGTCCACACCGTCGCCACCGCGCTGCGGCTGCTGCTCGAGCACCCGGACCAGTGGCGGTCCCTGGTCGCCGACCCGGGGCTCGCCGCTGCTGCCGTCGAGGAGACCCTGCGCTACCAGGGACCGGTGGAGATCACCCCGCCCCGGTGGACCTTCGCAGAGGTCGTGCTGGCCGGCGGGCCGGTCCCGGCGTTCGAGCTCGTCGCCCTGTCGCTGTGGGGCGCCAACCGCGACCCCGCCGTCTTCGGGCGGCCCGACCTGTTCGACGTCTCGCGCCCGGACGTCGGCCGCCACGTCGCCTTCGGCCACGGCGTCCACGCCTGCCTGGGCGCCTCCCTCGGCCGGCTGGAGGCCCGGGTCGTCCTGCAGGAGGTCGCCCGGCTGCTGCCCGGGCTCGAGCTGGTCGGCCAGCCCGGGGGCGCGCCCGGCGCCGCGGGCCCGCTGCGGGTGCGCACCGGGCCACCCCGGGCCGACCACCGGCGCTCCTAGGTCCGGGG
>NZ_JBBEOI010000168.1 GCF_037860755.1 Aquipuribacter hungaricus
GGCCGAGCTGGCGGCGTCGGCCGCGGCCGGGGCGGCGTCGGCGGCGACGACCGCGGGCTCGGCGTGGCGGACACGTTCGGCCTCCCACTCCTCCTCGTCGCGGTGCGCCTGCCGCGACGCCTGGACGGCGGCCCAGGCGACGGCGGCGAACGGCACGGCGAGGACGGCGCCGATGACGCCGGCGACGATCGACCCGGCGGTCAGGGCGAGCAGGATGACGAGCGGGTGCAGCGAGAGCGTGTGGCCCATGAGGATCGGCTGGAGGACGTTGCCCTCGAGCTGCTGCACGACGATGACGATGACGAGGACGATCAGCGCGTCCACGGGGCCGTTGGACACCAGCGCGATGAGCACGGCCACCACGCCGGCGGCGACGGCACCGATGACGGGCACGAACGCGGCGACGAAGGTCAGCAGGGCCAGCGGGAGCGCCAGCGGGACGCCGACGATGGTGAGGCCGATGCCGATGAGCACGGCGTCGACGGACGCGACCGCGGCGGTGCCGCGGACGTAGCCGCCCATGACGGCGGCGGAGCGGGTGCCGACCAGGTCGAAGCGGTGGTGCTCGCGCTCCGGCAGCTGGTCGCGGAAGAAGGTCCAGATGACCCGGCCGTCCTTGAGCAGGAAGAACAGGACGACGACGGCGAGCAGCACGCCGGTGGCAATCTGCGCGACCGCGGCGGCACCGGTGAGGGCCCCGGACTGCACGGCCGAGCCCTGCAGCGCCCCCTCGAGCTGGCTGACGATCTCGTCCATGTCCGTGGCGGGAAGGCCGAACGGCCCGCTCTCGACCAGGTCGGTGAGCTGCTGGAAGCCCTCGACGGCCCCCTCGCGGAGCTGGCCCCACTGGTCGGCGACCGCGTTGGCGACGAGGAAGCCGACCCCGCCGAGCACGACGATGCCCAGCAGCATGGTGATGCCCGCCGCGAGCGAGCGCGGCAGCCGTCGCGCCAGCAGGCTGACCAGCGGGCTCGCGGCCGCCGCGATGAGCACGGCGATGAGCACCGGCACCACGACGAGCTTCAGCGTCACCCCCAGGTAGGCGACGATGACGACGACGGCGAGGACGAGGAGGACCTGCGCGCAGCGGGTCGCGACGCCGCCGAAGCTGTCGTGCCAACGGTCCTTGGGGCGGCGGGAGGGGGGAGTCACGGGGGCTCGGTACCCAGCGTGACGAAGCCCAACCCTCAGGCGACCTGGAACGAGCGCTTGCTGAGGCCGAGGAAGAAGCCGTCGACGGCGGTCTCCACCGGTCCGTCGGCCTCCTGGGCCGCGCCGAGGGTGACGAACAGCGGCGCCATGTGCTCCACGGTGGGGTGGGCGTAGGGCATCCCCGGGGCGCGGGTGCGGAAGTCCAGCAGGCTGTCGACGTCCCCGGCGGCGAGCGCCTCGGCGGCCCAGGCGTCGAACTCCGCGGACCATCCCGGCGGGGTGGCGTCGGGGCGCCAGTCGGTCAGGAACGGCAGGCCGTGGGTGAGGAACCCCGAGCCGACGACGAGCACGCCCTCGTCCCGCAGGGGTGCCAGCCGGCGGCCCAGCGCCATCAGGGTCCGCGGGTCGAGAGTCGGCATGGACAGCTGCAGGGTCGGCAGGTCGGCGTCGGGGTACATCACGCGCAGCGGCACCCAGGCGCCGTGGTCCAGGCCGCGGCGGGCGTGGCGGTGGACGGTCTGCCCGTCCGGCAGCATCGCCTCCACGGCGTCGGCCAGCGCCGTCGCGTCGGGGGTGTCGTACCGCATCCGCCCGAACTTCGGGTCGAAGCCGGAGTAGTCGTGGACGAGCTCGGTACCGGGAGCGGTGGCGCTCAGCGACAGCGGCGCCTGCTCCCAGTGGGCGGAGACGATGAGCACCGCCCGCGGTCGGGGAAGCGTCGCGGACCAGGCGGCCAGCTCGGCGGTCCACCGCGCGTCGTCCAGGAGCACCGGTGCGCCGTGGCCCAGGTACAGGCTCGGCATCCGGTCGGCGGTCTGGTCCACGGTGTCCTCCACGGTCGGGCTGCTGGTTTCGCTTGAATTCTCAAGCGAGAGCCTACGGCCCAACGGTTGAGACATCAAGCGACCGGGTAGCCTCAGGGGGTGACGCAGACCCGGTGGCTGGACGACGACGAGCAGCGCGCCTGGCGCGCCCTGGCGGGCGTCGTGCTGCGGCTGCCGACCGCGCTGGACGCCCAGCTCGCCCGCGACAGCGGCCTCACGCACTTCTCGTACTACGTGCTGGCCATGCTCAGCGAGGCCCCCGAGCGCACGCTGGCGATGTCGACGCTCGCCCGCAACGCCAACTCCTCGCAGTCGCGCCTCAGCCACGCCGTCAGCCGGCTCGAGCGCTCCGGCTGGGTGGCCCGCCGCCCCTGCCCCGGCAACGGCCGCGTCACCCTGGCCACGCTCACCGACGAGGGCTTCGAGAAGGTGCGCGAGGCCGCCCCCGGCCACGCCGCGGAGGTCGTCCGCCTGGTCGTCGACGACCTCGACGCCGAGCAGGTCCGCGTCCTCGGCGAGGCCTGCGAGCGCGTGCTCGCCCGGCTGGACGGCGACTGCCCTGCCGAGCAGGGCCCCCCGGACGGCACCATGGCCCCGTGCACACCCCCCACCACGACGTCGTCGTCGTCGGCGGCGGCCACAACGGCCTGACCGCAGCGGCCTACCTCGCCCGCGCCGGCCTGCGCACGGTCGTCCTCGAGCAGCAGGACCACCTGGGCGGGGCCTCGGTGAGCGCCGCCGTCTTCCCCGGCGTCGAGGCGCGGCTGAGCCGCTACTCCTACCTCGTCAGCCTGCTCCCCCAGCAGGTGCGCGACGAGCTCGGCCTCGACCTGCGGCTGGTCCGCCGGCGGGTGTCGTCCTACACGCCGGACCCGCGCACCGCCGGGGCGTCGGGCCTGCTCGTCAGCGACGACCGGGACGCCACGACCGCGTCCTTCGAGCGGCTGGGCGCCGGCGCGGACCGGGCCGGCTGGGACGCGCTGTACGCCCGCACCGCCCGGGCCGCCGCCGCGCTGTGGCCGACGGTCACCGAGCCGCTGCTGTCGCGCGAGCAGGCCCGCGAGCGCGTCGGCGACGACGCCGTCTGGGGCCTGCTCGTCGGGCGGCCGGTCGGGCTGTCGGTCGCCGACGCCGTCGCCGACGACGTGGTGCGCGGCGTGGTCCTCACCGACGCCCTGATCGGCACCTTCGCCGACACCGACGCCGACCTGCTCGCCAACCGCTGCTTCCTCTACCACGTCATCGGCGGCGGGACGGGCGACTGGGACGTCCCCGTGGGCGGGATGGGCGCGGTGCAGGCCGCGCTCGCTGCGGCGGCCCGGGCTGCCGGGGCGGGCACCGTCACCGGCGCCCGCGTGGTGTCCCTCGACCCGGACGGGCGGCTGGTCGTCGACGTGGACGGGACCGAGCAGGTGCTCACCGCCGACCGGGTGGTCTGGGCAGGCGCCCCGGCCGGGCTCGACGCCGCCCTCGCGGCCGCGGGCGCGACCCCCCACGCCGGCACCGCGCTGGCCGCGCCCGAGGGCTCGCAGCTCAAGGTCAACATGCTGCTGCGGCGGCTGCCCCGGCTGCGCGACGCCTCCGTCGACCCCCGCGACGCCTTCGCCGGGACGTTCCACGTCAACGAGTCGGCGTCGCAGATCGCCACCGCGTTCGCCCAGGCCTCCGCCGGCCGGCTGCCCGACGTCCCGCCGTGCGAGGTGTACTGCCACACCCTGTCCGACCGGTCGGTCCTGGGCGCGGACCTGGCCGCCTCGGAGGCCCAGACGCTCACCCTGTTCGGCCTGCACATGCCGGCGCGGCTGTTCCGCGAGGACCCCGACGGGGCGCGCGAGCAGGCCCTCGCCGCGACGCTCGCCTCGATCGGCTCGGTGCTCGACGAGCCTCTGGAGGACGTCCTGCTCACCGGCCCGGACGGACGGCCCTGCCTGGAGGTGCGCACGCCCGTCGACCTCGAGGGCGACGTCGGCCTGCCCGGCGGGCACATCTTCCACCGCGACCTGCAGTGGCCCTGGGCCGAGACCGACGAGCAGGTCGGCACCTGGGGCGTGGAGACCGTCCACGACCGGGTGGTCCTGGGCGGCGCCGGCGCCCGGCGGGGCGGGGGCGTGAGCGGCATCCCCGGACGGTCGGCGGCCATGTCCCTCCTCGCGGCCGGGGACCGCCGGTGAGCGCAGCACCGGGAGGCCCGGCGGGCACGCTGGCGGAGGCGCTCGCGGCACGGACCGTCGTGCTCGACGGCGGGCTGGCGACGCACCTCCAGACCCGCGGGCACGACCTGTCCGGGGAGCTGTGGTCGGCGTCGCTGCTCACCGACGACCCCGGGGCGGTGCGGGACGCGCACGCGGACTACCTGCGCGCCGGTGCCGAGGTGCTCGTCACCGCCTCCTACCAGGCCTCGGTCGCGGGGTTCGCCCACGCCGGTCTCGACGGGGCCACCGCGCTGGGGCTCGTCGCCCGCTCGGTCCTGCTCGCCCGGGAGGCCTGCGAGGACACCGGCGTGCAGGCCTGGGTCGCCGGGTCCGTCGGGCCCTACGGCGCGGTCCTCGCGGGCGGCCAGGAGTACACCGGCGACTACGTCGACCCGGCGTGGACTGACGGCCCGACCCTCACGGTGCCGGCGCTGCGGGCGTTCCACCGCGAGCGGATGGAGGCCCTGGCCGGCGCCGGCGCGGACGTCCTCGCCTGCGAGACGGTGCCCGCCGCGACCGAGGTCGAGGCGCTGCTGCTCGCGGCCGGCGACGTCGGGGTGCCGGTGTGGCTGTCGCTCACCACCGTCGTCGACGAGGACGGGGTCGTCCGCACCCGTCGCGGCGAGGAGGCGGCCGACGCGTTCGCCATGGCGCGCGGGGTGTCCGGCGTCGTCGCCGTGGGGGTCAACTGCTGCGACCCCGCGGGCGTCGGCGCAGCCGTCGAGGTCGCCGCGGCGGCCTCGGGGCTGCCCGTCGTGGTGTACCCGAACAGCGGCGAGACCTGGGACGCGGCCGCCCGCGGCTGGGTGGGCGAGCCCGACCTCGACCTGGGCGCGGTCGACGGCTGGGTCACCGGCGGGGCCCGGCTGGTGGGCGGCTGCTGCCGCGTCGGCCCGGACCAGGTCGCGCAGCTCGCCCGGCACCTGGGCGGCTGACGCGGGCGGTCCCGGTCGGTGCGGCCGGACGTGCATGTCGCGGGTACGTCGTCGGCGCCGGGCTGCCTCCAGGTGCCGCGCGGGCGCCGAGAGCGCACGGTGGCACCGTGACCCAGGCACCCGAGGACGCCATCGACGTCGACGAGCCGCTCGCCCCGAAGTTCGTCGCCGCCACGCACGACGCGACCGGCGAGCAGGTCCCCACCCGGGACCTGTCCGAGCTGGCGCCGCCCGCGCGGCCCGCCCGCCGGTGGACGCCCAAGCGGGTGGTCATCACCCCCGACGCGCTGGACCACCCGCACGCCCACCGCATCGTCGAGCGGGTGGAGGCCCGCGGCATCGAGGTCGAGCGACTGCGGGCCAACCGGCTCACCGGCGTCCGCGGCGCCACCGAGCGCGAGACGTACGCGCTGGCCAAGTCGACGATGGCCATCGTCGTCAGCCCGCCGTCGCGGCGGAAGCTGCAGCCGATCGCGCCGAGCGCGGACTGGCGGGTGGACCTGGCCGAGGGCTGCCCCGCCCACTGCCAGTACTGCTACCTCGCCGGCTCGCTCAGCGGGCCGCCGGTGACCCGGGTGTACGCCGACCTCGACGACATCCTCGGCGGGCTCGAGCCGTACCTCGGCCAGGGCACCATCACGAGCCGTCGCGCCGACCGGGCGCAGGAGGGCACGACGTTCGAGGCGTCCTGCTACACCGACCCGCTGGCCCTGGAGCACCTCACGGGCAGCTGGACCCGCGCCGTGGAGTTCTTCGGACAGTGGGAGGCCCCGGTGCAGCTGCGGTGGACGACCAAGTACGACGACGTCGCGGGCTTCGTCGGGCTGCCGCACGCCGGCCGGACCCGGGTCCGGTTCAGCGTCAACTGCCTGCCGGTGAGCCAGCGCATGGAGGGCGGCACGTCCACGGTGCCGGACCGGCTGGCGGGGCTGCGGCGGCTGGCGCTGGACGGCTACCCGGTCGGGCTCACGATGGCGCCGCTCATGCCGCTGGACGGCTGGCGCGAGCACTACGGGCACCTGCTCGACCTCGTCGAGGCCGCCGTGGACGGGGTGCCGGACCTCGACCTCACCGCCGAGCTCATCACGCACCGGTTCACCCCCGGCAGCAAGGAGGTCCTGCTCGGCTGGTACCCGGGGACGCGGCTGGACATGGACGAGTCGCGGCGGACCACCAAGCGGGGCAAGTTCGGCTCGACGAAGTACGTCTACCCCGAGGACGTCATGACGGAGATGCGGACCTGGTTCACCGACGAGCTCGCGCGGCGGCTGCCCGAGCTGCACGTCCTGTACTGGACCTGACCCCCGCCTGGCGCCGGGCGACCGGGGCTGGCATCATCTAGTTGAGACTTGAACCATCACCTACACCCCCAGGAGACACCGCATGGCCGACGTCAACGTCGCGATCGTCTACTACAGCGCCACGGGCGGGGTCTACAAGCTCGCCAAGGCCGCCGAGGCCGCCGCGCAGCAGGCCGGCGCCGAGGTGCGCCTGCTCAAGGTGCACGAGCTCGCCCCCCAGGAGGCGATCAACAGCAACGAGGGCTGGTCCGCCCACGCCCTGGAGACCCAGGACGTCCCCGAGGCGACGCTCGACGACCTCGAGTGGGCCGACGTCATCATGCTCGGCAGCCCGACGCGCTACGGCCTGCCGACCGCGCAGCTCAAGCAGTTCCTCGACCAGACCGGCCCGCTCTGGGGCGCCGGCAAGCTCGTCAACAAGATCGGCACGTCGTTCACCTCGACCGCCACCGCCCACGGCGGCCAGGAGTCGACGATCCTCGCGATCAACAACACCTTCTACCACTGGGGCTCGATCATCGTCGCCCCCGGCTACGCCGACCCGGTCCAGTTCGCCGCCGGCAACCCCTACGGCGCCTCGCACACGTCCAACAACGGCGCCGTGCCCCCGGACGAGACCGCCCTCGCGTCGGTGTCGTTCCAGGCGACGCGCGCCGTCGAGGTCGGCCGCGCGCTGAAGACGGGCCTCGCCGCGCAGGCCTGACCCGTCCGGCCAGCTGACGGCCGCGCACGACCCGCACCACCCGGGGCCCCCTCGCGACCCGCCCGTCGCGAGGGGGCCTCTGGCGTGCCGCCCGGGGTCCTCGGGCACGATCGGCGCATGGACCCCGCGGCCCTGACCGTCGACCTCAACGCCGACCTCGGCGAGGGCTTCGGGGTGTGGCGCCTCACCGACGACGAGGGTCTGCTCGACGTCGTCACCAGCGCCAACGTGGCGTGCGGGTTCCACGCCGGCGACCCGTCGACGATGCGACGGGTCTGCGAGGCGGCCGCCGCCCGCGGGGTGAGCGTCGGCGCGCACGTCGCCTACCGGGACCTCGCCGGGTTCGGGCGGCGCTTCGTCGACGTCGCGCCGGACGAGCTGCACGACGACGTCGTCTACCAGCTGGCCGCCCTGGTCGGCACGGCCGCGTCGGTCGGCGCCCGGGTCCGCTACGTCAAGCCGCACGGCGCGCTGTACAACGCCGTGGTCCACCACGAGGAGCAGGCGGCCGCCGTCGTGCGCGCCGTGGCGGCCGTCGACGCGTCGCTCCCGCTGGTCGGGCTGCCCGGGTCGGCAGTCCTCCGCCTCGCCGGGCAGGCCGGGCTCGCCACCGTCACCGAGGCCTTCGCCGACCGCGCCTACACCGCGCAGGGCACGCTGGTCAGCCGCCGCCTGCCCGGGGCGGTGCTCACCGACGTGGCCACGGTGGTCGCGCGCTGCGTCGCCATGGCCACCGGGCGGCCCGTCGCCGACGTCGACGGCGCGCCGCTGCAGGTGTCGGCCCGCTCGCTCTGCGTCCACGGCGACACCCCGGGCGCGGTCGGGACGGCGCGGGCGGTCCGGGCGGGCCTGGAGGCGGCCGGCGTACGGGTCGCCGCGTT
>NZ_JBBEOI010000169.1 GCF_037860755.1 Aquipuribacter hungaricus
AGCGCCGGCCGGGTCCCGGCCGGGTGCCCGGCGCGGCGGGCTGGCGCGGCGCGGGGGGCGTGCGCCACACTTGCCGCGGCACAGGACCGCTCCGCGCACGAGGCCGTTGGGGAAGACGACCCTCGGACACGGAGGAGACACCATGCCAGTCGTCACCCGCGGTGTGCTCTACGTGCACTCCGCAGCACGCGCCCTGTGCCCCCACGTCGAGTGGGCCGCCGGGCGCGCCCTGGGAGTGCGCGTCGACCTGACGTGGACGCCCCAGCCGCTCGGCCCGAACCTGTACCGCACCGACATGTCGTGGCAGGGTGAGCAGGGCACAGGGGCACGTCTGGCGAGCGCGCTGCGCGGCTGGGCCGACCTGCGCTACGAGGTGACCGAGGAGCCGAGCCGCGGAGTCGACGGCGCCCGGTTCAGCCACGTCCCCGACCTGGGGCTGTTCCACGCGGTCGTCGACGTCCACGGCAACACCGTGGTGCCGGAGGACCGGGTGCGGGCCGCGCTCGCCCTGGGCGACCCGGCGGAGGTGCGGCGCCGGCTGGAGCTGGCGCTGGGCGAGGCCTGGGACCGAGAGCTCGAGCCGTTCCGCCACGCCGGCGACGACGCGCAGGTCCGCTGGCTGCACCGCGTCGGCTGAGTCCCACCGGCCTGGGACCACCACCACGATGACTCCCCAGGAGCCGCCGGCACGGCCCTGACGGCCCGAGGACGACCACGACGGCTCGCAGAGAGCCGCCCCACGGGCGCCGACGGACCCACCTGCGAGCGAGCCCGAGATCACCGGCGTCGCTCACCTCGTCGGAGCACGCGCACGCGAGCGAGCCCGAGATCACCGGCGTCTGCCGTGCCGCGGTCGGTACGGTCTCCGACGTGCTCGGCAGCCTCACCACCGTCCCCGCCCTCGACCGGCCGGACCTGCTCGCGCCGCCCGTGGCCGCCGCGCTGGGGACGCTCGCTGCGTCCGAGGCCGGTCAGGTGCACGTCGCGGAGATCGACCCCGACCTCGCGGACACCGCGGCGTTCTGCGCGGCCCACGGCGTCACCCTCGAGCAGTCGGCCAACTGCGTCGTGGTGGCCGGGCGCCGCGGCGAGACGACGACCCTGGCCGCCTGCGTGGTCCTGGCCACCACGCGGGCCGACGTCAACGGGCTGGTCCGCCGGCGCCTGGACGCCCGCAAGGCATCGTTCGCGCCCATGGCCACGGCCGTGGCGGACAGCGGCTGGAGCACGGCGGCATCACCCCGATCGGCCTGCCCGCATCCTGGCCTGTCCTCGTGGACGCGGCCGTCGTCGCGCAGCCGTGGGTCGTGGTCGGCTCCGGGCTGCGCCGCTCCAAGCTCGTGCTCCCCGGGGCGCTGCTCGGGGCGCTGCCGGGGGCGGAGGCCGTCGACGGCCTCGGCGTCCCCGTGCCGCCCGCGGGCTGACGGTCCGGTCGGCCGCTCCGCTGCTCAGCCCTGCCGCAACCGCCACGTCGCGGCGTCGAGGCGGTAGAGCACGTGCGGGCGGAGCGGGTGCCCCTCGGGGATGGACGGGTAGGGGAAGTCGTCGGCCGGGTCGCGGTGCATGCCGAGCCGCTCCATGACCGCCCGGGACCGGGAGTTGGTGACCGCGGTGAACGACACCACCTCGCCGACCCCCAGGTCCTCGAACG
The DNA here is from genome assembly GCF_037860755.1 of Aquipuribacter hungaricus. Lineage (NCBI taxonomy): Bacteria > Bacillati > Actinomycetota > Actinomycetes > Micrococcales > Intrasporangiaceae > Aquipuribacter > Aquipuribacter hungaricus. The sequence continues at coordinate 1,652 of NZ_JBBEOI010000169.1, forward strand.
CGACCCGCAGCGAGGCGAGCGCCGCCTCGGTCGCGAAGCCCTGGCCCCAGTGCGCGCGGGCCAGGCGCCAGCCGACCTCGACGGCCGGGGTGAAGGGCGCGTCGAACGTCGCCGGTGACAGGCCGGTGAACCCGACCATCTCCCCGGTGTCCGCCCGCTCCACCGCCCACAGGCCCCAGCCGCGGTCGGCCCAGCCGGCCCGCACCCGGTCGACGAGCGCGTCGCTGCGGGCGCGGTCGACGGGGGACGGGAAGTGCTCCATGACCGCCGGGTCGGAGTTGAGCGCGGCGAACGGCTCCCGGTCGGCGTCGGTGAACCCGCGCAGGAGCAGCCGCTGCGTCCGCCGCCGCTCCGGCGCGAGCCCCCCGACCACGACGACCTACAGCGGGATGTTGCCGTGCTGGCCGCGCACCGCGGGGGCCGCGGCCACCGCCGACGCCAGCGCGGACCGGGTCTGCGCGGTGGCGACGATCTCGTCGACCACGCCGATCTCCATGGCGCGGGGGATGCCGCCGGCGAGGCGCTCGTGCTCGGCGGCCAGCTCGACCTCGACCTGCGCCCGCGCGTCGTCCGGCACCTCGGCCAGGCGGCGGCGGTGGAGGATGCGGACCGCGGCGACGGCGCCCATGACGGCCACCTCGCCGGTCGGCCACGCGAAGACCTTGGTCGCTCCCAGGGAGCGGGAGTTCATGGCGATGTACGCGCCGCCGTAGGCCTTGCGCGTCACGAGGGTGACGCGGGGGACCGTCGCCTCCGCGAAGGCGTGCAGCAGCTTCGCGCCGCGGCGGACCACGCCGTCCCACTCCTGGCCCACGCCCGGCAGGTAGCCGGGGACGTCGACGAGCACGACGAGCGGGATGCCGAACGCGTCGCACATCCGCACGAAGCGCGCGGCCTTCTCCGCCGAGCTGGAGTCCAGGCAGCCGCCCAGGCGCATCGGGTTGTTGGCGACGACGCCGACGGTCCCGCCGCCGAGCCGGCCGAGCGTGGTGACGACGTTCGGGGCCCAGCGGGCGTGCAGCTCGAGCACCTCGGCGTCGTCGTCGAGCAGGTCGGCGACGACCGGGTGCACGTCGTAGGCGCGCTTGGGGTTCTCGGGCAGGTGCCGGCCGAGGTCCTTGTCGACCACGGCCGTCGGGTCCACCCGGCGGGGGGTGCCGAGCAGCGTGACCAGCTCGCGGCCGCGCAGGTAGGCGTCCTCGGTGGTCTCGGTGGTGACGTGGACGACGCCGGAGCGGCGGCCGTGGGGCTCGGGCCCACCGAGCCGCAGCGCGTCGACCTTCTCGCCGGTGACGCTGCGGACCACGTCGGGACCGGTGACGAACACCCGGCCGTCGGGGCCGAGCACGACGACGTCGGTGAGCGCAGGCCCGTAGGCCGCCCCGCCCGCAGCCGCGCCGATGACGACGCTGATCTGGGGGATCTTGCCGGACGCGCGCGTCATGATCGCGAAGACCTCGCCGACGGCGTGGAGGCTGACGACGCCCTCCGCCAGCCGGGCGCCGCCGGAGTGCCAGAGCCCGACGACGGGGACGCCGTCGGCCAGGGCCCGCTCGTAGGCCAGCAGGACGACCTTGCAGCCGACCTCGCCCATCGCCCCGCCCATGACGCGGGCGTCGGAGCAGAACACCACGGCGGGGGTGCCGTCGACCCGGACCGTCGCGGCGACCATGCCGGAGCTGTCGGGCTCGCGCAGCAGCTCCACGCTGCCCTCGTCGGCGAAGGCCTGCAGCCGCAGCATCGGGTCGCGGGGGTCGACCTCGACCGAGAGGCCGGCCGTGGTGGGGGCGGCGGTGGCCGTCATGACGCGCTGCGGAAGGTCAGGGCGACGTTGTGGCCACCGAAGCCGAAGGAGTTGTTGAGCGCCACGACCGGGCGGGTCCCGTCGCCGAGCTGGCGGGGCTCGTCGCGCACGACATCGAGCTCGACGACCGGGTCCATCTCGGTGATGTTGATGGTCGGCGGGGCGACGCGGTCGCGGACCGCGCAGACGGCGAACACGGCCTCGACGGCACCGGCGGCGCCCAGCAGGTGCCCGGTCATGGACTTGGTGGCCGACACGGCGATCCGGGAGGCGATGTCCGAGCCGAGCGCGCGGTGGATGGCGCGGGCCTCGGCGACGTCGCCGACGGGGGTGGACGTGGCGTGGGCGTTGATGTGGTCGATGTCGGAGGCGGTGAGGCCCGACACGTCCAGCGCCTCCTGGATGGCGCGGGCGGCGCCCATGCCCTCGGGCTCGGGGGCGGCGATGTGGTGGGCGTCGGAGCTCATGCCGGCGCCCAGGATCTCGGCGTGGACACGGGCGCCGCGGGCGCGGGCGTGCTCCTCGGACTCCAGGACGACGACCCCGGCACCCTCGCCGAGGACGAAGCCGTCGCGCCCGATGTCGTAGGGCCGCGAGGCGGTCGAAGGGTCGTCGTTGCGGGTCGACAGGGCCTGCATGGCGGCGAAGGCGGCCACGGGCAGCGGGTGGACGACGGCCTCGGTGCCACCGGCGACGACGATGTCGGCGCGGCCGCTGCGGATCATGTCGATGGCCATGGCGATGGCCTCGGCGCCGGACGCGCACGCGCTGACCGGGGTGTGGGCGCCGGCGCGGGCGCCGACCTCGAGGCTCACGGTCGCGGCGGGCGCGTTCGGCATGAGCATGGGGATCGACAGCGGGAAGACCCGGCGGGGCCCGCCGGCCTTCATGGCGTCCCAGTTGTCGAGCAGCGTCCACAGCCCGCCGATGCCGCTGGCCATGCACACGCCGAGCCGCGTGGGCTCCGGCGTGGGGGAGCCGGCGTCGCGCCAGGCCTCCTGGGCGGCGATGAGGGCGTACTGCGAGCTGGGGTCCAGCCGGCGCAGCTGCACCTTGGTGAGCATCTCCGAGGCGGGGACGGTGAGCTGCGCGCCGAAGCGGACGGGAAGCTCGAAGTCGTCCACCCAGGGTCCGGTGAACGTGGCGGCACCCGAGACGCCCTTGAGGGCGGCCTCCCAGGTGGAGACGGCGTCACCCCCGATCGGGGTGGTGGCGCCGAGGCCGGTGACGACGACGGTCGTGCTCATGGGATCTCCCGGGTCTTCGTGCGGTGCGTCCGCTGGGTGGGGGTCGCGCTGGTGCGCCGGTGGTGCCGGTGGAGCGGTCGTGCGGGGGCGGGCCGGGCGCCTCGTGGGCGCCCGGCCCGGCCGCTCAGCCCTGGGCCTGGGCGATGTAGCTGACGGCGTCGCGCACGGTGGCGAGGTTCTTGACGTCCTCGTCGGGGATGCGGATGCCGAACTTCTCCTCGGCGTTCACGACGATGGTCATCATCGACAGGGAGTCGATGTCGAGGTCGTCGGTGAAGTTCTTGTCGAGCTCCACGGCGTCCGTGGGCAGACCCGTCTCCTCGTTGACGATGTCGGCCAGGCCGCTCAGGATCTCCTGCTCGCTTGCCATGATGTGGTGCTCCCTCTGGGTTCGGTCGTGCGACGGGTGGTGCTGGCGGACGGGTGGTGCGGGTGCGCCCGCGCGAGCGGGGGTGGGGTCAGGGGCTCGGGCCGCCTACGGCAGCTCGACCACCTGCGCGGCGTAGACCAGGCCTGCGCCGAAACCGATGAGGAGCGCGAGGCCGCCCGACGGCGCGGAGCCGTCGGCGAGCATCCGCTCCATGGCCAGCGGCACGGAGGCCGCCGACGTGTTGCCCATCCAGGCGATGTCCCGGGCGACCGGCAGGTCCTCGGGCAGGCCGAGCTGCTTGGCCATCGCGTCGATGATGCGGACGTTGGCCTGGTGGGGGACGAACGCCGCGAGGTCGGTGGCGGTGACCCCGGCCGCGTCCATCGCCTTCTGCGCCACGGGGGCCATCTGCCACACCGCCCAGCGGAACACCGTCTGGCCGACCATGGTCAGCGCGGGCCAGTCGCCGGCGACGGTCCGGCCGTCCTCGCTGCGCATGGACGTCCACGACGTGCTCTGGGAGATGACGTCGGCCTGGGCCCCGTCGCTGCCCCAGACGGTCGGGCCGATGCCGGGCGTCTCCGACGGGCCGACGACGACCGCGCCCGCGCCGTCCCCGAACAGGAACGCCGTGCTGCGGTCGCGCCGGTCGGTGAAGTCCGACAGCTTCTCCACGCCGACGACGAGCACGTGGCGGGCGCTGCCGGAGCGCACCATGTCCGAGGCCAGGCCGACCCCGTGCGAGAAGCCGGCGCAGGCGGCGGACAGGTCGAACGCGGCGGCGGGCGTGCTGCCCAGGCGCTCGGCGAGCACGGCCGCGGCGGACGGCGTCTGCAGGTACCAGGTGACGGTGGAGACGATGACGGCGTCGACGTCGCCCGGGCCGAGGCCTGCCATCTCCAGCGCCGCCCGGCACGCCGGCAGGGCCATGTCGACGACGGTCTCCTCCGGCTTGGCGAACCGGCGCTGGACAATCCCGGAGCGCTCCCGGATCCACTGGTCGGAGGAGTCGATCCAGGTGCAGACCTCCTCGTTGGTGACGACGCGCTCGGGCCGCATCGCCCCGACGCCCATGATCCGGGCGTGCTCCGCCCCGCGGGCGCGGGTGATGCGGGCGCTCACGCGCGGCCCTGCTGGGTGGTGGGGTGCAGGCGCACCAGCGGCTGTCCGGGGGAGACGGGGTCGCCGTCCTGGACGACCCACTCCACGACCGTGCCGCCGTGCGGGGCGGTGACGTCGTAGGAGTCGCGCAGGCCCTCGACCCGCGCCACGACGCTGCCGGGGGTGACGTCGCTGCCCTCGGGCAGGCCGCCGAAGGTGACCAGGCCCTTGGCGGGGGAGACGACCAGGCGCCACGTGGGGCTGGACGACATCGTGCTCGGCTGGCCGCCGTGCTCCTTGACCAGGGCGCGGGCCGCGGGCAGGTCGTCGGGCGTCTTGAGCGCGACGATCTCGACCCCCGGGAGCGCGCGCTTGGCCAGCCCCGACAGGGTGCCGGCCGGCGGGATCTCGACGATGCCGGTGACGCCCAGGTCGCGGAAGGTCTCCATGCACAGGTCCCAGCGGACGGGGCGCGCGACCTGGCGGACCAGGCGGGCGAGGACCTCGCGGCCGTCGTGGACGACGGTGCCGTCGGCGTTGGACACCAGGCGGCTGCGCGGGTCGTGCGTGGAGATGGCGCGGGCGTGGCGGGACAGCACACCGACGGCGGGCTCCATGTGGCGGGTGTGGAAGGCGCCGGCCACCTGCAGCGGGACCACGCGGGTCTTCGCGGGCGGCGAGGCGGACAGGGCGGCGAGCTGCTCGAGCGTGCCGGCCGCGACGACCTGGCCAGCGCCGTTGCGGTTGGCCGCGGTGAGGCCGTGGCTCTCGAGCACGGCGTCGACGTCCGCGGGGTCGCCGCCGAGCACGGCGCTCATCCCGGTCGGGGCGGCCGCGCTGGCCCGCGCCATGGCCAGGCCGCGCTCGCGCACGAACACCATCGCCTGCTCCGCGGTCATCACCCCGGCGGCGGACGCGGCCGTGATCTCGCCGACGGAGTGCCCGGCCCCGGCCGCGCTCAGGCGGAAGGCGTCGGAGGGGTGGGGGAACAGCTCGAGGAGGCTGACCAGCCCGGCGCCCACGATGAGGGGCTGCGCCACGGCGGTGTCGCGGATCGTGTCCGCGTCGGACGTCGTGCCGTGGGCGACGAGGTCGACGGCGGCGACGGCGGACAGCCAGGACAGCCGCTCCTCGAACTCCGGGAGCTCGAGCCACGGGGACAGGAAGCCGGGGGTCTGGGAGCCCTGACCCGGGCAGACGACGATGAGCACGTCCCCACAGTGGCCCAGCGCGCCGCGCCGGCGCCGCTGCGGCGGGCACCACGTTCGCGGCGAGGTTCTGTAGGAGTCCTACAAGGTCCCCGTCGTGACACGTCCGTGACCTGCGGGCGGGCCGCCGGCCGGCATCACGCGCGGTGAGGCCGGGGTGACCCCGCGAGACGGCCGAGAGCGAGGCCGAGCTGCAGGGTCCACCGCTCCCGGGGGTCGGTCGCCAGCAGGCCGGTGACCTGCTCGACCCGGTTGAGCCGGTAACGGACGGTGTTGGCGTGGACGAACAGCACCCGGGCGGTCGCCTCCAGCGCGCCGCCGGTGTCCAGGTAGGCCTGGAGGGTGTCCACGAGGTCCTTGCCGGCCTCGACCAGCGGGGTGTGGACCATGTCGACGAGCGCCCGGCGCGCGGTGACGTCGCCGGCGAGGACCCGCTCGGGCAGCAGCGCCGAGGCGAGCACCGGCCGCGGCGCGGCGGGCCAGGCG
>NZ_JBBEOI010000170.1 GCF_037860755.1 Aquipuribacter hungaricus
CGCCTCGGCGGCCGCAGAGATCCGCGCCATCGAGCCCGCGACCAGCATGCAGGCGGTGTCGGGCGAGGGCGGCTGGTCCATGGGACGACGCTAGAGAGGAGGCCGGACACAACTGCCGGGCTGCGTACCTCCGCTGTCGACGGTCCTCGTGGGTCGCACTTGTGGTCGCGTCGAGGCCACACCGGCGCCGACGGCCCCTGCCGCGCCACTCGCGCTCGCCGCCGCTTCCGCTGCTACGGGCGGCCCCTCCTCCGACCTTCGCCTGCGTGTCCTCGGCTACGCCTGCGCCGCGCCGCCCAGCTCGCGCCGCACCAGCCACCGCGGCCGCCCGCCGCTGCGCCCCGTCGTCCTCACCACCCGCTCGAACCCGGCGGCCTCGAACAGCCGGGTCGTGCCGACGTAGCCGGAGATGACGTCGACACGCTCGCCGTCGGTGTCCAAGGGGTACCCCTCGACCACCTCGGCGCCGTGGGCCGCCGCGTGCGCCACCGCGCCGGCGAGCAGGTCGTGCATGAGCCCCTGCCTGCGGTACCCCGGCCGGACCACGAAGCAGACGGCGCTCCACGGGTCGCGGTCGTCCACGTGCGGCAGCGTCCGGCTGTTGACCAGCCGCCGGTACGTGCTGCGCGGCGCCACCGAGCACCACCCGGCCGGCTCCCCGTCGACGTAGGCGAGGACGCCGGGACCCGGGTCCGTCTCGCACAGCCCTCGCACGAAGTCGGGCCGCTCCATCGTCGCTACCCGGCTGTCGCGGTAGGCCATGCACCAGCAGCCGCCCACGTCGGGACGCCTGGGACCGACCACCGTGGCGAGGTCGTCGAACCGGCCGACCGCGGCCCGCACCTCCGTCGTCCTGTCCATCCGGCGCACGCTAGGCGCCCCGGGTGACAGCGCGACGGCCGGCGCCGGCGCCAGCACCGCACCAGCACCGGACGCCGTCCACAGGGCGCGGGCACCCCCTTGTGAGCGCCCCACGCCCACCTGCACGCTGACGACCTCGGCCGGACGTGCCGGCCGGGGACGGGGGGACGATGAAGCTGGCATTCCTGTTCCTGCCGGTGTCGGACCTGGCCGCGGCGGAGGAGCTCTACCGCGGGCGGCTCGGCCTGGACGAGGCCTGGCGCGAGGGCGACAGCACCGTCGCGCTCGCCAGCCCTGGCGGCGACGTCCAGCTCATGCTGTCGACCGACCCGTACCCCGCCGGTCCCATGTTCGAGGTCGCCGACGCGGCAGCCTGGGAGGCGGCCCACGACGACATCCCGGTCGCCGTGCCGCGCTACGCCATCCCGGGCGGCGAGGTGGTCGGCTTCTCCGACCCGGGCGGCAACGTGTTCTACGTCTTCGACCAGGCCTGACCGTCCACCGCCAGCGACCGGGGTTGCCGCGGGTATCCAGCCGGTGCGCCGGGTCAGACGCTCAGCCGATGAGCGGGCGGGCCTCGGGCAGCCGGTACAGCCGTCGGCGCTGCTGGGTCGCCACGGCCGCGGCCACGGCGACCGGGCCGACGCGCCCCACGAACATGCAGCCGACGACGAACCACTGCGCGGGCAGCGGGAGGTCGTCGGTCACCCCGGTCGACAGCCCGACCACCGCGGTCGCCGACACGGCCTCGAAGATGGCATCGCCCAGCTCGAGGTCGGTCAGCTGCAGCATGACGACGATGGCGAACCCGGACAGCACGATGGAGAAGCCGAGCACCGCGAGCGCCTGCCGGACGGTCGCGGTGGCGATCCTGCGGCCGAAGGCGTGGACGTCGACGTCACCACGGGCCTCGGCGTAGACGGCCAGCGCGAGGACGGCGAGCGTGCCGACCTTGATGCCGCCCGAGGTCCCCGCGCTGCCGGCGCCGGTGAACATCAGGCCGCCGGTGACGATGCGGGCCGCCTCGCCCATGCCGGCGTAGTCGATGGTCGCGAACCCCACGGACCGTGGTGCCACGGACATGAAGAAGGCGGCCTGCAGCTTGGTCGCCAGCGTCAGCTCGCCGATCGTGTCCTCGTTCCCCCACTCCAGCGCGCCGAGCACCAGGGCCCCACCGACGAAGAGGACGGCGGAGGTGGAGATGACCAGCTGGGTGTGCAGCGACCAGGCCCCCGGTCGGCGGAACCGGGCCAGCTCGACGAGGACGGGGAACCCGAGCCCGCCGAGGATGACCGCGACCATCACCGGCACGGTGATCCACGGGTCCCCGACGAAGCCGACGAGACTGTCGCTGAACAGGGCGAAGCCGGCGTTGTTGAAGGCCGAGACCGCGTGGAAGACCCCGAGCCACAGGGCCCGGGCGGGTGGCTCGCCGTAGCCGAGCACGAACCGAGCCGTCAGCAGCGCAGCCGTGACCCCCTCGATGACGACGGTGGTCAGCATGAGCCGCGGCAGGATCGAGCGGATCTCGCCCAGGTCGAAGCCGCGGGCGTCCTGGCTGGCCGCGAGCATGCTGTTGACGCCGAAGCGCCGCAGCACCGCCAGCCCCACGAGCGAGCCGAGGGTCGCGATGCCCAGGCCCCCGACCTGGAACAGCAGGAGGATGACGACCAGGCCGAAGTGGGACCAGTACGTGGGGGTGTCCACCACCACCAGGCCGGTGACGCAGGTGGCGCTCGTGGCGGTGAACACGGCCACCACCGTCGGCGGGACCCCCTCCGGTCCGGTCCCGCCCTCGGACACCGCCTTGACCGCCAGCGGGGTGTGCAGGAGCGCGGTGCCGACGAGGATCACCGCGAGCAGTCCGACCGGGATGACGCGGGCGGGGGACAGGAACGCCTCGAGCCCCGCGCGCCGGGCGAGCGCGGACGGGGTGCGGTCGCCGCCGGGCAGCAGCCGCCGGATGCTCCAGCGCGGGATGCCGCCGCGCACCCGGGGCGTGTCCACCGTCGGGTCGGGCGTCAGCGAGCCGTGGTGCAGCGGGTCCTCGGCGGGCTCCGTCGGCCCGTCCGGTCGTGCGCCGGTCACGGCCGTGCCGCGAAGGCCTCGATCTGGTCCACGTGGCCCGAGACGATGAGGACGTCCTCGGGGTGGACCTTGGTGGACGGGATGGCGTAGGTGAAGTCCGCACCGGGCCGCTTCACGCCGACGACCGTGATGCCGTACTTGGAGCGCACCCCCGCCTGGTCGAGCGTGAAGCCGTGGGTCTCCTTGGGCGGGGCCATCTTGACGATGGCGAACCCGTCGTCGAACTCGATGTAGTCCAGCAGCTTGCCGGTCACCAGGTGCGCGGTGCGCTCGCCCATCGTCGCCTCGGGGTACACGACGGTGACCCGGCTGCCGGAGCGCCGCGGGGCCGGGCCGTCCTTGCGCACCCGCTGCTCGCGGGCCTTGCGCGCGACCTCGTTGAGGGCGTCGTCGCCGGTGATGTGGTCGGTGTCGGTCCCTGTCGCGAGCCGCTCGAGGATCTTGCCGTGGCTGTGGGAGATCGCCTTCGCCCAGATCTGGCCGACCTTGAGGTCGACGAGGTTGAGCGTGGACAGCACGCTGGCCTCGATCGAGGTGCCGATCCCGATGACGGCGATCGGGAACTGCGCGGCACCGATCTGCTTGAGCGCCTGGAGGTTGGTGGCGTCGGCCTCGACGACGTGGGTCAGCCGGCCGGACCACTCCTGGACCAGCTCGGGGCTCCGCTCGACCGCGAGCACCTCGTGCCCGAGGCGGTGCAGCGCCTCCGCGGCGGACGCGCCGAAGCGGCCCAGGCCGATGACGAGCACCGCGTCGTCATGGAGCTTCCCGTGTCCCACGAGGAGGAAGGTACGACGTCCGTGCCGCCACGCGAGCGGGACCACGCAGGAGGCCACCCCGGCGGGCGTCCACCGGTCTGCCGGCGCACCCGGGCGCGTCCCCTGCGGGCTACCCCTCGAGCGGTCCGCCGCGCGCGTCGAGCAGCTCGGTGAGCCGGGTGATCTCCGCGGACTGCCCGGCCACCATGCCCTGGGCGAGGCGGCGCACCTGCGGCTGGGAGGCCTCCTCGGCGGCGAGCGAGGCCATCTCGATGCCGCCCTCGTGGTGCTCGACCATGAGCTGCAGGTAGATGCGCTCGGCCTCGACGCCGTCCGCGGCCGTCAGCGCCGCCATCTCCTCGCGCGTCGCCAGGCCCATCGTCACCATCGGGTTCTCTCCCGGAGGGACAGCGACGTCCGCTTCAGAGGGGCCGCCGGTCGAGTGCCCCTCCATCCCGGCCATCCCGTCGCCGAACGGGGACATCCACGCCATGGCGGGCAGCGACGAGGACTGCCGCAGCCCCCAGGTCGACAGCCACCCGGCCATCTGGCCCTGCTGGTTCTGCTGGGTGAGGAGGATGTCCAGGGCGAGGCCGCGCACGTCAGGGTCGTCGCTGCGGTCGCGGACCAGCACCGACATCTCGACCGCCTGCCCGTGGTGCACCTGCATGTCCCGCGCGAACCCGGCGTCCAGCGACGCCTCGTCCGGCGCCGCCGCAGGGGCCGAGGAGCGGGCGAGCGCGGCACCGGTCAGCAGGCCGACGACCACGAGGACGGCCGCACCGAGGACCGCGAGCGCGGCCAGCAGCGGCCGTGACGTGCGCCCCGCCACCTCAGAGGGTCGCGGTCACGCCGCCGGAGCAGGCCGCGCCGGGCTCGGGGGTCTGCTCGCCCTGCAGGTACTTGGTGAGGAAGACCGGGACGCGCTCGTCGTCGACGGAGTCCAGCTGGAGCTGGGCGCCCCAGGCGCTGAGCACGACGTCGGAGGGCAGGTCCTCGCGGGGGGAGACCAGCAGGTAGTTGTTCTCCCCGGACAGCTCCTCGAGCCGGGCCACCTGGTCGGCGGGCAGGTCGGGGGAGTGGGTGATCCACACCGCGCCGTGCTCGAGGGAGTGCACGGCGGCCTCCTCCTGCACGGGGGCGTCGTAGAAGCCGCAGTCCTGCCAGCGGGGGGCCGGCAGGTGGTCGCCGCCGACAGGCGGGTCCTGTGCGTAGGCGACGTCGGTCTCGACGTGGTTCTGCGTGAGGTCGTCGGTGATCTCGACGCCCTCGATCTCGGACTCGGCCTCGGCCTCGACGGCGGCGCGCTCCCGCTCCGACTGCACGATGACGACCGCGACGACCCCGATGAGGGCGATGGCCAGCAGCGAGGCGAGCCCGATGACGAGGAACGAGCGGCGTCGCTCCGCGTTCTTCTGGGCAGCCTGCATCTTGGCCAGGCGGGCCTGACGGTCCTCGACGGGGTTGGGCACGGAGAGCTCCTCGGTCGGTGCGCGGGTCGACGTACAGACGCATCATCCCCTGCGAGAGTTCCGCGGACGCCACCCGTCCCCCCGCGGGCGGCTAGCGTGGCGGTATGAGCCGCCGGTCCCGGGTCGTGTGGGACGACGACTTCGTCCTCTACGACTTCGGCGAGGGCCACCCGATGGCCCCCCTCCGGATCGACCTCACGGCGCGGCTGTGCCGGGACCTCGGCCTGTTCGACGGCGTCGACGTCGTGGCCGCCGGGGTCGCCGACGACGAGCTCCTGCGGACGGTCCACACGGCCGGTCTCGTCGAGGCCGTCCGCCGGGCCTCGGTCGACCCGCGCGCCGACGTGGGCCGGGGCATCGGCGGGGACGACACCCCGGCGTTCGAGGGGATGCACGACTCGGCCGCCCGGGTGTTCCAGGGCTCCGTCGACCTGGCGCGCGCCATCGCCGCGGGGGAGATCGACCACGGGGTCAACTTCGCGGGCGGGCTGCACCACGCCACGGCCGACGCCGCGTCGGGCTTCTGCGTCTACAACGACTGCGCCGGCGCGATCCGCGCGCTGCTGGACTCCGGCGTCGAGCGCGTCGTCTACGTGGACACCGACGTCCACCACGGCGACGGCACCGAGTCGATCTTCTGGGACGACCCGAGGGTGACGACCGTCTCGGTGCACGAGTCCGGCCGGACGCTGTTCCCGGGCACGGGCTACCCGACCGACGTGGGCGGCCCGGGCGCCGAGGGCAGCGCCGTCAACGTCCCCCTGCCGGCGGGTACCGGCGACGCGGGCTGGCTGCGGGCCCTGCACGCCGTCGTCCTCCCCGTCGTCCGCGAGGTCCGCCCGCAGGTGCTCGTCACCCAGCACGGCTGCGACACCCACCTGCTCGACCCGCTGGCGCACCTGCGGGTGTCGGTGGACGGGATGCGCGCCGCGGCGGTCCTGCTGCACGACGTCGCCCACGAGCACGCCGGCGGCCGGTGGCTCGCGCTCGGCGGCGGCGGCTACGAGCTGGTCGACGTCGTGCCGCGGGCGTGGGCGCACCTGGTGGGCGTGGCCGCGCACGCCCCGGTCGACCCGGAGACCGCGGTCCCGCAGAGCTGGCTGGAGCACGTCACCGCGCTGCTCGGGCAGCCCGGACCGAGCCGGATGACCGACGGCGAGCCCGCCACCTTCGCCACCTGGGAGTCCGGCTACGACCCGGCCGACCCCGTCGACCAGGCGGTCATGGCGACCCGGAAGGCCGTCTTCCCGCTGCTCGGCATGGACCCCTGGTTCGACTGACCGGGCCCGTCCCGCCCTCGCGGTAGCCTGGCCCTCAGACCAGGGGCCCGCTCGCCGTGCCCGTCACTGCAGGAAGAAGGACCCACGTGGGCTCTGTCATCAAGAAGCGTCGCAAGCGGATGGCCAAGAAGAAGCACCGCAAGCTGCTCCGTCGCACGCGTCACCAGCGCCGCAACAAGAAGTAGGACGTCCCGCGGTGGGTCGGGGGCGGGGGTGAGCGGGCGGGTCGTGCTCGTCACCGGGGTGTCCAGGTACCTCGGTGGCAAGGTCGCGACCGCCCTCGCCGCGCACCCCTCCGCCCCCTCCGTCCTCGGCACGGACGTCGTCCCGCCCCACGGCTCGCTGGGCGGGGCCCGGTTCGTCCGTGCGGACATCCGCAGCCCCGCGATCGCCCGGCTCCTGCGCGAGGAGGGTGTGGACACCGTCGTCCACATGAACGTCATCGCCACCCCGCGCTCGGCCGGCGGCCGCGTCCCGATGAAGGAGATCAACGTCATCGGGACGATGCAGCTGCTCGCCGCCATGCAGAAGGTGCCGGGCGTGCGGCGGCTCGTCGTCAAGTCGTCCTCCGGCGTCTACGGCGCCGGGCCGGGCGACCCGGCGATCTTCACCGAGGACACCGCTGCCTCGACGCCGCCGCGCACCGGGTGGGCCAAGGACTGCCTCGAGGTCGAGGGCTACGTCCGAGGCTTCTCCCGCCGCCGCCCGGACGCCGCGGTGACCACGCTGCGCTTCGCGAGCATCGTCGGACCCGGGCTGGAGACGCCCCTGTCGCGGGCGTTCGCGCTGCCCGTCGTCCCCGGCCTGCTCGGCCACGACGGCCGGCTGCAGTTCGTCGACGAGGAGGACGCGGTCGACGCGATGGTCGTGGCCACGCTCGGCCCGCCGGACCGGCCCGCCGGCACGGTGGGCGGGGATGGTGACGGGCACGACGGCCTCGTGACCGGGCCGGTGAACGTGGCGGGGGACGGTGTCCTCACCACGAGCCAGGCCGCCGCCATGGCCGGGCGGCCGGTGCTGGGGCTGCCGGAGCGTCTCGGCCCTAGCGCGAGCCGCTGGCTCACCCGCCTCGGGGCGGCCGAGCTGTCGTACGAGGACCTCCGCCTGCTCGGCTACGGCCGGGTGCTCGACACCACGCGCTGCCGCGAGGAGATGGGCTTCGTCCCGCGCCGTAGCAGCCGCGAGGCGTTCGAGGCCTTCGTCGTCGCGCACCGCCTGCGCGGCCTGCGCCCCGTCGTCGACCTGGTCGCCGACGAGGTCGGCAAGGCCGTCGTCGACACCGTCGGGGCCCGCCGGTGACGCCGCGCCGCGACCCCGTCGGCCTCGGCGCCGACCGGGCCGCCGCCGAGCGCG
>NZ_JBBEOI010000171.1 GCF_037860755.1 Aquipuribacter hungaricus
GGCCGCGGTCGCGCCCCCGGCGGCCAGCGCCGCAGCTCGGCCGGGTCGGCGGAGTTCGACGACCTGCTCGCCGACCTGCTCGGCCAGCAGGGCGGCGGCTTCTCCGGCGGCAGCACCCGCGGCCCCGAGAAGGGCGGCGACCTCACGGCCACCGCCCGGGTCGGCTTCGCAGCCGCGCTGCGCGGCACCGAGGTGAGCGTCCCCGTGGTCGACCCGACCGGCGGCACCCGCACCGTGCACGCGCGCCTGCCCGCCGGCGTCGCCGACGGCCAGAAGGTCCGGGTCCGCGGCAAGGGCTCGCGCGGCTCCGGCGGCCCGGGCGACGTCATCGTCACCGTCCGGGTCGAGGGCGACGACGTCTTCACGTGGGACGGCACGTCCCTCAGGGTCAGCGTCCCGGTGACCTTCGCCGAGGCGGCCCTGGGCGCCACGGTCGAGGTGCCCACCCTGGACGGGGTGGCCCGGCTCAAGGTGCCCGCGGGCACCCCGTCGGGCCGGACGTTCCGGCTCAAGGGCCGTGGCCCCGCCGTCCGGGGCGTGGCCTCCGACGTCCTCGCGACCGTCACGGTCGTCGTGCCGCAGAAGCTGTCCGACCGGGCCCGCGAGGCGGTCGAGACCCTGCGCGACGCCGAGGGCGACGCCGACCCGCGCGCCGGCCTGCTCGCCGCGGCCGAGGCGTCGAGGGAGAAGGCGTCGTCGTGACCGAGCCCCCGCTGCAGCGCGCCTACGTCATCTCCGTGGCCGCGGAGCTCGCGGGCATGCACCCGCAGACGCTGCGGCAGTACGACCGCGAGGGCCTGGTCACGCCCACCCGGACCCGGGGCGGGGGGCGGCGCTACACCGACGAGGACATCGAGCGGCTGCGCGAGGTGCAGCGCCTGTCCCAGGAGGAGGGCGTCAACCTGGCCGGCATCCGTCGCATCCTCGAGCTGGAGGAGGAGACCCGCCAGCTGCGCGGGCAGGTCGACGACCTGCGCGACGACCTGCGCCGGACCCGTGCCGCCGCCGACCGCGTGTTCGCCGCGGGCCCCGGCGGGATCGTCGCGCTCGCCAAGGGCCGCCGGCCGCAGCGCCGGCCGGTCTCCACCGCCCTCGTGGTCTGGCGGCCCGGCTCCCGCGACTGAGCCGCCCGTCGTCCGTCCGCCCGAGGCTCGGGACCGAGCCCGGCTCAGACCAGGTCGAGCAGCTCCGCGACGGACCCCCGCACCAAGCTCGGCCGGTAGGGGAACGCGTCGACCTCGTCGGCCTGCGTGACGCCGCTGAGCACCAGGACGGTGCGCAGGCCCGCCTCCATGCCGGAGATGACGTCGGTGTCCATCCGGTCCCCGACCATCGTCGTGGTCTCCGAGTGCGCGCCGATCATGTTCATCGCGTACCGGAACATCATGGGGTTGGGCTTGCCGATGACGTACGGCCGGCGACGTGTGGCGGTGGCGATGAGCTCGGCCACCGCGCCGCACGCCGGCAGCGGGCCCTCCGGCGACGGGCCGGTCGGGTCGGGGTTGGTCGCGATGAAGCGGGCGCCCGCACCGACGAGCCGGATCGCCTTGGTGATCGCCTCGAAGGAGTACGTGCGGGTCTCGCCGAGGACGACGTAGTCCGGGTCGGTGTCGGTGAGCACGAAGCCGGCGTCGTGCAGGGCCGACGTGAGGCCTGCCTCGCCGACGACGTACGCCGAGCCGCCGGGCCGCTGGTCGGCGAGGAACGTCGCCGTCGCCAGGGCCGAGGTCCAGATCTCGTCCTCGAGGATGTGCAGCCCCATGGACTGCAGCCGCGCCGCCAGGTCGCGCGCGGTCCAGATCGAGTTGTTCGTCAGCACGAGGAACGGGCGCCCGGCGGCGCGGAGCGCGGCCACGAAGGCGTCCGCGCCCGGGATCGGCCGGCCCTCGCTGACCAGCACGCCGTCCATGTCGGTGAGCCAGGCCCGCGACCGGAAGCCGTCGGTGTCCGCGGCCTCGACGGGGTGGCGGGGGTCGGGCTGCTCCGTGGCCATGGACCGAGGGTAGGCGCCGGGGCCCCGGCCGCCCCGTCCGCGCGACGCACCCGGAGAGTTGACAACGACGGGCTCAACTCTCACCATTGAGCCAGACCGGCTCAAGCTCTCAGGAAGGGTCTCGTGGACCTCTCGCTCACCACCCGCAGCCAGGAGGCGCTGTCCTCCGCCGTCCGTCGTGCCAGCGCGGCGGGCAACCCGTTCGTCGAGCCCGCGCACCTGCTGCTGGCCCTGCTGACCGCCCCCACCGGCGTGGTGCCCGGCCTGCTCGAGGCCGTCGGCGCCGTGCCCGAGGAGCTGCGCGGCCGCGCCGACGTCCTGGTCCGGGCGCTGCCGAGCGCGTCCGGCAGCTCGGTCGCCGAGCCCCGGGTGTCCCGCCAGACCCACGCCACCCTGTCCGCGGCCGGCGACGAGGCGCGCGCCCTCGAGGACGCGTTCGTCTCCACCGAGCACCTGCTCCTCGGGCTCGCCGCCGACACCGGCAGCGCGGGCCAGGCGCTCCGGGCCGCCGGGGTCACCCGTGACGGCCTGCTCGCAGCCCTGCCCGGCGTCCGCGGCAGCGGCAAGGTCACCTCCGCCGACCCCGAGGCGACGCAGGAGGCGCTGCAGAAGTACGGCCGCGACCTCACCGCCGACGCCCGCGAGGGCCGCCTCGACCCCGTCATCGGCCGCGACGCCGAGATCCGCCGCGTGGTGCAGGTGCTGAGCCGCCGCACCAAGAACAACCCCGTCCTCATCGGCGAGCCCGGCGTCGGCAAGACCGCGGTCGTCGAGGGCCTCGCCCAGCGGATCGTGTCCGGCGACGTGCCGGAGTCCCTGCGCGACAAGCGCCTGGTGTCGCTCGACCTGGGCGCGATGGTCGCCGGGGCCAAGTACCGCGGCGAGTTCGAGGAGCGGCTCAAGGCCGTGCTCGCGGACATCGAGGCGGCGCAGGGGCAGGTCGTCACCTTCATCGACGAGCTGCACACCGTCGTCGGCGCCGGTGCGGCCGAGGGGTCGATGGACGCCTCCAACATGCTCAAGCCGCTGCTGGCCCGCGGGGCACTGCGCCTGGTCGGGGCCACCACGCTCGACGAGTACCGCCAGCAGATCGAGAAGGACGCCGCGCTCGAGCGCCGCTTCCAGCAGGTCTTCGTCGGCGAGCCCGGTCCCGAGGACACCATCGCCATCCTGCGCGGGCTCAAGGAGCGGTACGAGGCGCACCACAAGGTGATCATCAGCGACGGCGCCCTGGTCGCCGCGGCGACCCTGTCGCACCGCTACATCCCCGCGCGCAAGCTGCCCGACAAGGCCATCGACCTCATCGACGAGGCCGCCTCGCGGCTGCGCATGGAGATCGACTCCTCGCCGGTGGAGATCGACGAGCTCCGCCGCCAGGTCGACCGGATGCGGATGGAGGAGATGGCGCTGTCCCGCGAGGACGACGCCGCCTCGGCCGAGCGCCTGGAGCGGCTGCGCACCGAGCTGGGCGACGCCACCGAGCGGCTGCGCGGCCTGCAGCTGCGCTGGGACGCCGAGAAGGGCTCCCTCAACGCGGTCGGCGACCTCACCGTCCGGCTGGAGGAGCTGCGGGCGCAGGCCGAGCGGGCCCAGCGCGACAACGACCTGGAGACCGCGAGCCGGCTGCTGTACGGCGAGATCCCCGAGGCCGAGAAGCAGCTGGCCTCGCTCGAGTCGGGCCGCCCTGCCGTCGCCGACGCCGACCGCATGGTCAACGAGCAGGTGGGCGCCGACGACATCGCCGAGGTGGTCGCGGCCTGGACGGGCATCCCCGTCGGCCGCCTGCTCGAGGGCGAGACCGAGAAGCTCCTGCACATGGAGCAGGTGCTCGGGCAGCGCCTGGTCGGCCAGGACGAGGCCGTGCGCGCGGTGTCCGACGCCGTGCGCCGCTCCCGGGCCGGCATCTCCGACCCCGACCGCCCCACCGGCTCGTTCCTGTTCCTCGGTCCCACGGGCGTGGGCAAGACCGAGCTGGCCAAGTCGCTCGCGGACTTCCTGTTCGACGACGAGCGCGCCATGGTCCGCATCGACATGAGCGAGTACGGCGAGCGGCACTCGGTCGCCCGCCTGGTCGGGGCGCCCCCCGGCTACGTCGGCTACGAGTCCGGCGGTCAGCTCACGGAGGCGGTGCGGCGCCGGCCGTACTCGGTCGTCCTGCTCGACGAGGTGGAGAAGGCGCACCCCGAGGTGTTCGACGTCCTGCTCCAGGTGCTCGACGACGGACGGCTCACCGACGGGCAGGGGCGGACGGTCGACTTCCGCAACGTCATCCTCGTGCTCACCTCCAACCTGGGGTCGGCGGCCCTGATGGACACCTCGGCCTCCTCGGCCGACCGGCGCGCCATGGTCATGGACGCCGTCCGGCACGCGTTCCGCCCGGAGTTCGTCAACCGCCTCGACGAGATCGTCGTGTTCGAGCCGCTGAGCATCGAGCAGCTGGGCAGCATCGTCGAGCTGCACGTCCGGATGCTCGCCGCGCGGCTGGCCGAGCGGCGCCTCGTCCTGGACGTCACCGACGCGGCCAAGGAGTGGCTGGCGCTCACCGGCTACGACCCGGCCTTCGGCGCGCGGCCGCTGCGCCGCCTCGTCCAGCGCGAGATCGGCGACCGGCTGGCCCGGGAGCTGCTGTCGGGCGGGGTCGTCGACGGCGACACCGTGCGGGTCGACGTCGACGAGGCGCGCACCGGCCTCGTCGTGGGGCCGGTGGTGCTCGCCGCCTGACGGGCCCGCCGTCCGGTCGCAGCCCTGGCGCGCTCCCCGTCAGGGCAGGAGCGGCGCCTCGAGCGGGCCGTCCAGGTGGTAGACCAGGCAGTGGACCTCCCGGTCGGCGTACAGCAGCCAGGACTCCTTGGTCGGGGTGAAGGTCCAGTAGTCGAGCCCGCCGTCGGGGACGACGCCGGCGGCCTCGAACACCGCGGCGGTCGCCCTCTGGCAGGCGTCGAACGCGTCCTCCTCGACCGTCGCGTCCCCCGGCCAGGAGTCCCCCTCGAGCTGGAGCTCGGCGACGACCTCCCCGTCGTGGGGGACGTCGCAGGGGAGGGTGGCGATCTCGTAGAACTCCTCGGTCTCCGGGTCGTCGAAGCAGTCGCCCAGCGCGAGCTCGTCCGTCGTCTTCATCACCGGACCGCCGTCCACGGGCTCTTGGGAGGGGGCTGCCACGGGGTCGTCCGCCACGGGGTCGTCTCCCGCGGTGCCGGCGGCGTCCTCGCCCGTGTCCTCGCCCAGGTCTGCGCCGGTGCCGTCGGCCGCGACCGGGTCGGTGCCCCCGGCGGGCGCCGCGGCGGCCTCCTCGGTCTCGGCGCCGGACCAGCCCTCCTGCAGCCCGTCGACGACCGCCGGACCGACGGCGGCGACCAGCAGGGCCTGCCCGGCCAGGACGACGGCGGACACGACGAGACCGGCGACGGCCAGGCCCCGTCCTCGCCGCCGCCCTCCCGCGGTGCGGACCAGGCCGACGACGCCGGCGACCAGGCCGACGACCGTGAGCCCGACCACCCCGCAGACCAGCGCGACCACCGACCAGGCGTCGAGCGGTCGCGGTGCGGGGACGGCGTCGGGGGCGCCGGCCGGGGACCAGGAGGGCGGCGGCGGGTAGTCGAACGAGGTGCTCACCGCAGCAGCGTCGCAGCGGCCGGTCCGCGCCCGCCGGCGTCCGCGGTTTGACCACCCGGACGGAGGGGTACCCCCCGCGGCACGGACCGGTACGACCGGCGCCACCGCCGGCACGCGACGAAGGGGTCGGCATGGCGCACGAGGGCAGCAGCAGCGCAGGGGGCGGGGCGGGCAGCACGGGGTCCTCGCGCGGGGACGGCCGCGGGGGCGACGGGCTCGACCGCGACGGGCGGGACCATGACGACCAGGGCCTCGACGGTGGCGGCCGGGACGACGACCAGGCCGTCGGCGGGCGGAGCCACGCCGCCAACGCCATCCTCATCTCCGTCGTCGCCGCCATCGGCGGCTTCCTGTTCGGGTTCGACACCGCGGTCATCAACGGCGCCGTCGACGCCCTCGCCGGGGAGTTCGAGCTCAGCGCCGGTCTGACCGGCTTCGCCGTCTCGTGCGCGCTGCTCGGCTGCGTCGTCGGGGCCTGGTTCGCCGGCTCGGCCGCCGACCGCTTCGGGCGCCCGCGCGTCATGGTCGCCGCCGCCGTCCTGTTCACCGCCAGCGCGATCGGCTCCGGCCTCGCGTTCGGCGTCTGGGACCTCATCTTCTGGCGCGTCGTCGGCGGCCTCGGCGTCGGCGTCGCCTCCGTCATCGCCCCCGCCTACATCGCGGAGATCGCCCCCGCCGCCATCCGCGGTCGGCTCGGCTCGCTCCAGCAGCTGGCGATCGTCACCGGCATCTTCCTCGCCCTGCTGTCCGACGCCTTCCTGGCCGGCCAGGCGGGCGGCGCGTCGGAGGACCTCTGGCTCGGCCTCGCGGCCTGGCGCTGGATGTTCATCGCGGGCATCGTCCCGGCCGTCCTCTACGGCGTCCTCGCCCTCACCATCCCCGAGTCGCCCCGCTTCCTCGTCGCACGCGGAGAGGACACCCGCGCCCGCGACGTGCTGCTGCGCCTCATGAGCGGCAGGGCCGCCAGGGAGCGCATCACCGCGATCAAGAAGTCGATGGAGGGCGAGCACCTCGTCGGCCTGGCCAACCTCAAGGGGCCGCGACTCGGTCTGCGGCCCATCGTCTGGGTCGGCATCCTGCTGTCGCTGTTCCAGCAGCTCGTCGGGATCAACGTCATCTTCTACTACTCCACGACGCTGTGGCGCTCGGTCGGGTTCGAGGAGAGCGACGCGCTCACCATCACCGTCATCACGTCGGTCACCAACGTCGTCGTCACCGTCATCGCCATCCTGCTCGTCGACCGCGTCGGCCGCCGCCCGCTCCTGCTCACCGGGTCGGCGATGATGACGCTGTCGCTGGGAGCGATGGCGCTGAGCTTCACCCAGTCCACCGGCAGCGGCGACGACGTCAGCCTCGGCGCCCCCTGGTCGACGATCGCCCTGGTCGCCGCCAACGTCTTCGTCGTCGGGTTCGGTGTCTCGTGGGGCCCGGTCGTCTGGGTCCTGCTCGGCGAGATGTTCCCCAACGCGCTGCGGGCACCGGCCCTCGCCGTCGCCGCGGCCGCGCAGTGGGTCGCCAACTTCGCGGTCAGCACGACGTTCCCCTGGATGTCGCAGAACCTCGGCCTGTCCGTCACCTACGGCGGCTACGCGGTCTTCGCGCTGCTCAGCGGGCTCTTCGTCCTCACGCAGGTGCAGGAGACCAAGGGCCGCGAGCTCGAGGACATGACCGGGGCGACCGGGCGGGACCGCGGCGCCGACCGGCAGCCCGCGACCACCGGCTGACAGGGGGGTCCGGGGTGCTCCGGCACCCCGGACCTATGCCGTCCCCGACATATCTCTCCGCAGATCCTGTTGCTGGGGCCCCCCGACGGGTTACGTTGCGCCGGTCCAGGGGGACCCCGTCGAGAGGTAATCGCATGATCAGCTCCACCAGCAGGTCCCGGAGGCTCGGCACCGTCGCCGTCGCCGCCGGCTCCCTCGTCGCCGCATCGCTCGTCTCGCTGCCCGCCAGCGCGGCCCCGGCCGTCCGCGGCTGCGACTCCCGCACCAACAACACGACCGCCAAGCTGCTCGAGTGCGTCCGCGTCGAGGGCGTCATGGAGCACCTCGAGGCGCTGCAGGCCATCGCCGACGCCAACGGCGGCAACCGCGCCTCGGACACGCCCGGCTACCAGGCCAGC
>NZ_JBBEOI010000172.1 GCF_037860755.1 Aquipuribacter hungaricus
CGCCGCGGGCGGCGACCCGGCCGCCGGCACCGCACCCGACGGCGCCCTCGCCGTGCTGCGCTCGCTGCCCGTGACCGCGTTCGAGTCCTCCGTCGTCCCGGGGACGCTGGCACCGACGGACGACGGGGCGGACGGCACGCCGGACAGCGCGACAGACGGCTCCGCGGACGCGGCGGGCGCTCGCTGGCAGGCGCGGGTCGAGACGCGGTACGAGCTGGCCGGTGCCGTCGCCGTCGTCCGCAGCGACACCGTCCTGCTCGCACCGGCCCCCGCGGGCTCGTGGCAGGTCGTGTCGTGGGTCCCCCACCCGGCGCCGGGGGAGGTCGGCACCGTCGCCCCCTGGGACCTCGGCGAGGTGCACGCGTCGGTCGGCGAGCGCAGCGTGGTCCTGTCGTGGACGGACCCGGCCGTGGTCGACGACGGCTCCGTCCCCTCGCAGGCGCTGCAGGACGCGCAGGCCTGGGGCGCCCGGGCCGCGGGCTGGGCGGACCGCGGGGCCACCGTCGTCGACTCCTATCTGGGGACGGGGTGGCCGCGCTCGACCCTGGTGCTGAGCCCCGCCACCACCGAGCAGTACGACGCCCTGGTCCCCGGGCCCGTCCCCGCCCGGCCCGACGTGTTCGCCGCCGTGACGACGGACGTGGCGACGCCCACGGGCGGGGGCGACCTGGTGGTGCTCAACCCGACCGCACGCCCGGAGCTCGTCGAGGAGACCTGGCAGGTCACGGTCACCCACGAGCTGGTCCACGTCGCCTCCGGGGCCAGGTACGGCGACTCGCAGGAGGTCTGGCTCGCCGAGGGCCTGGCGGACCTCGTCGGCTGGTCGACGGTCGTCCCGTCGACGGCCTCCCGCGAGGACGTGGCCGGGCGCTTGCTGGACCGGGTGGCCGCCGGCGCGGCCGACGCCGGGTCGCTCCCGTCGGCCGAGGACTTCACCGCTGCTGACCCCGAGGTGGTGGGGGATGCCTACGAGGGGGCCTGGCTCGCGGCGCTCCTGCTGCAGGACGAGCTGGGGGTCGACGGCCTGCTCGAGGTGTACGCCGCCGCGTCGGGGCCGACCGAGGACCCTGCCGGGCGTACGGACGGCGCCCTGACCGCGGCGACCGGCCAGGGGCGCGAGGCGTTCCAGACCCGGTGGTCGGGCTACGTCGGCGCGCTCGCCGCCGCCCGATGACACGCCCCGGCCGCGTCCTCGTCGTCACCAACGACTTCCCGCCCCGCGCGGGAGGCATCGAGACCTACGTCGACGCCCTCGTCGGCCGGCTCGACCCGGAGCGCGTCGTCGTGCACGCCTGCGCCCAGGACGGCGCCGCGGAGCACGACCGCGGCCTGCCCTACCCGGTGGTGCGCGACCCCGCCCGGCTGCTGCTGCCGGGCCCGGGCCTGTCCCGGCGGGTGCGGGAGACGGCGCGGCGCCACGGGGCCGACGCGGTGTGGTTCCCCTCCGCCGCCCCGCTGGCGCTGCTGGCGCCCGGGCTCCGCCGGGCGGGCGTGCGCACCGTCGTGGCCAGCGCCCACGGGCACGAGGTGTGGTGGGCGCGGCTGCCCGGTGCCCGGTGCGCCCTGCGTGCGCTGGGGGAGGGCGTGGACGTCGTCACCGTGGACTCGGCCGCCGTCCGTCGACCGGTCAGCCGTGGCCTCGGCGCAGCCGCGGCCGGGCGGGTCGTCCTCCTGTCGCCCGGGGTGGACGCCGACCGCTTCGCAGCACCACGCCCGCCGGGCGGGGACGACCCGCTCGACGGCCCGGTCGTCCTGTGCGTGTCGCGCGCCGTGCCGCGCAAGGGCCATGCCCGGCTGCTCGACCTGTGGCCCGAGGTGCGGCGGCGCCACCCCGCCGCCCGGCTGGTCCTCGCCGGGGGCGGCCCGGAGCTCGAGCGGCTCCGCCACCGGGCCCAGGACCTCCCCGGCGTCCAGGTGCTCGGGCGGGTGGACGACGACCGGCTCCCGGCGCTCTACGCCGCGGCCGACCTGTTCGTCCTCCCGGTGGCCGACCGGCTCGCGGGGCTGGTGACCGAGTCCCTCGGCATCGTCCTGCTCGAGGCCGCGGCGGCGGGCCTGCCGGTCGTGTCCGGGCGGGCCGGCGGCACCGTGGACGCGGTGCTGCACGGCCGCACCGGCCTGCTCGTCGACGCCTCCGACCGCGACCAGCTGCTCGGGTCCGTCGAGACCTACCTCTCCGACCCGGGGCGCCGGCGCCGCGACGGCACGGCGGGGCAGGAGTGGGTGCGGGCGGCATGGACGTGGGACCGGACCGCCCGGCGGCTCGAGGCGCTGCTCGCGGGGGAGCCCGTCGACCGCTGGTGAGCCGGCGGCCGCGGACCTGCTGCGGCCGGGGACCTGACCGACAACGGCGGCACGACCGGCGGCACGGCCCGGTCAGCAGTCAGGGTCCGGTCAGGGCGTGGACCTAGCCGCCCACCGGGGCCTCCCGGGCCGGGACGTCGACCGTCGCGCCGTCGCCCCCGCCGCGTGCGGCGACGAGCAGCCAGACCGCGAGCCCGAGCAGCAGCAGGTTGCGCACCAGCAGGGACGCCGCGGCGAGCTGCCCGTCCCCGACCAGCCCGCCCCACTGCAGCGGGAACGTGAGGTGGGTGAGCAGGACGAGCGCGGCGACCAGCGGCAGGGTCCGCCGGGCGAGCCGTCCGTCGGGGCCGGGCACCGCCGCCGCCACCGCGGCCCCGCCGACCAGCCACAGGACGAACTGCGTCGACAGCAGCGGGCTGGTGGCCAGCAGCGCCACCACCGCCACGTACCAGCGCAGCGCCGGGGTGCGCCGGCGGGACAGCCACAGGCCCAGCCCCACCACGACGAGCATGAGCAGCGTCGCGACCCGCGCCAGCACCGCGGCACCCGGCTCGAGGACCTCGTAGGTGCCGTTGACGAAGTCGCCGTCCACGGGCGTGCCCAGCGCCTGCTGCAGCGTCCACGGCAGGGCCATCGGCGACTCGACCTGGATGCCGCGCCCGGACAGGTTGCGCAGGAAGGTCCACGTGCCGTCCAGCAGCAGCGTCGAGGCCACCGCCACGGCCGTGCCGGCGACCAGCGCGCCGGCCAGCCAGCGGCGCTCGCGCAGGAACAGCAGCCCCAGCACCACGGGCCAGCCCTTGGCGGACGTGCCGAGCGCCGCCATGACGCCGGCCAGCGCGGGGCGCCGGGCCGCCAGCAGCAGCGCGGCCGCGGCGAAGACCACGGGGACCAGGTCCAGCCGGGCCCACGAGATGAGGCCGAGCAGCGGCACGAGGACCACCCAGGCCCACATGCCGGCCGGGTGCGCGCTGCCCCGGCGGTGCGCCTGGAGCAGGAGCAGCAGCACCGCCAGGTCGGCGAGCAGCACGAGCGCCACGAAGCCCGGGCCGAACGGTCCCGGCAGCACGTCGGCGAGCAGCAGGACCGCGGCGGCCAGGGGCGGGTACATCCACGTCACGCCGTCCGGCATGGCGCCCGTGGCGGCGATCTGCCGGGCCCAGAACTCGTACAGCGCGAGGTCGCCCCACGCCAGCGAGCGCCCCGCGAAGTCGGTGGCCGCGTAGACCACGGCGACCACGAGGCGGGCCGTGACCCAGCCCAGCAGCACGACCGGGGCGCCGTGCGCGGGCGACGGCGGTGCGGGCGCCGGGACCGGGGCCCCGACCGGGAGACGGGTCGCGGCCACCGGGGGAGTATGGCCCAGCGGGGAGGTGGGGCTCAGGCGTCGCTGGCCAGGCCGTCGCCGGCCGGTGCCGCGCAGCCGGTGGCCGAGGCGGCGCTGGCGCACTCGTCGACCGCACCGAACAGGCTGTCCAGCGTGCCGCCGAGGGCGAAGACGATGACGATGACCACGGCGGCGATCCCGGCCACGAGCAGGCCGTACTCGACCGCCGAGGCACCCTCGTCGCGGGTGCGGAGAGGGGTGCGGGCAGGGTTGCCGGCACGGGCGCCGGTGCGCGGACGGCAGGGCGGTGCAGCGGTCATGCCGGTCCTCCCCACGACGGGGCGTCGCCCCCCGCGGACGCGCAGGACCAGCATGCGCCCCGCCCCGCCGCGGGTGCATCGGCGGGACGGACCCTCTTCTCGTCCCCCGTTCGGATGATGAGGCCTACGCGCCGTGGCGGGGGGCGTCGGTCCGTACCAGCCCGGACCTCACGGCGATCATGACGGCCTGGGCGCGGTTGGTGGCGCCGAGCTTGTCGTAGATCTTGCCGATGTGGGTCTTGATGGTGGACTCGCTGATGAACAGCCGGCGCCCGATCTGCGCCGCGGACAGCCCGTCGGCCAACAGGTGGAGGACCTCGGACTCCCGCGGGGACAGGGTCGGCCCCTTGGGCGCGGCCAGCTGGCGCTGCATGGCGGCCGCGAGGTTCTCCGCGGCGAAGGCGTGGGGCGCGGCGACCGCGTGCCGTGCGGCAGCGACCACCTCGTCGCTCGGGGCGTCCTTGTTGACGAAGGCGCTCGCGCCGGCCTCCAGCGCGCCGATGAGGTGCTCGTCGCCGGAGTACATGGTGAGCACGACGATGCCCATGTCCGGGGAGGCCTTGCGGACCCGCCCGGCCAGCTCGATGCCGTTGCCGTCCGGAAGGCGCACGTCGGTGACGAGCACGTGCGGGTCCTCCCGGGCGAGCACGCCCAGCGCCTCGCCGACCGAGGCGGCCTCGCCGACGACGGCGAAGTCGCCCGCCCGCTCGAACGCCCGGCGCAGGCCCTGGCGGATGAGCTCGTGGTCGTCGACGAGCACCACCCGGTGGACCGCCTCGGGCGGGACGTCCTCGGCCCGCCGCCGCAGCACCGGGGTCGCCCCCGACCCCGCGGCGCCCCCCGCGCCCGTCGAGGACGTCCCCTCCGTACCCGTCGTGCCGCTCATGCCGACCCCTCCTCGTCCCAGTCCCCGATGCTGACCTCGACCTCGGTGCCCCCGCCGGGCCGTTCGCCCACCCGCAGCTCGCCGCCGATCCGCCGTGCCCGTTCCCGCATGCCCCGGATCCCCATGGACTGCGGCCGGGCCGGCTGCAGCCCCACCCCGTCGTCCGCCACCCTCAGCCAGGCCCGGGGGGCGTCGACCGTGCACTCGACCCACATGTTGCTCGCGTGCGCGTGCCGGCGGACGTTGGTCACCGCCTCCTGGGCGATGCGGAGCAGCTCGACCTCCACCCCGGCGGGCAGCCGGTCGCCCTGCTCGTCGAGCACCGTGTGGACGACGAGCTGGCTCTGCTGGCCGACGCGCTGGACGTGCTCGCTGAGCGCGGTGCCCAGCCCGACCGTGTCGTCGGTGCCGGCGCGCAGGTCGAAGATGCTCATCCGCAGCTCCCCCACGACGTCGCGCACGTGCGAGCGCAGCCGCAGCAGCTCGTCGTGGGCCTCGTCCGTGACCCGGCCGGCGAGGTCGTCGAGCATGTAGCCGACGCTCGCCAGCTCCTGCGCGACGCCGTCGTGGATCTCGCGGGCCAGCCGGAGCCGCTCGTCGACGGTCGCGAGCTGGCGCACCTCGTCGAAGACCAGCGCCGCGGCCAGCCGGGGACCGGAGCGGTCGACCAGGCGCGAGATGCGGGCGGTGTCGGCCGAGGACAGCCCGACGGACCGGACCAGCAGCACCGCGACGACCTGCGAGCCGATCCGCGCGGGGAAGGCGTGCACCCGGGTGCTGCCCTCGCCGGTCCGGCTGCTCAGCGTCCCCGTCGACCACGCCGTGCCAGTGAGCTCGTCGTCCACAGGGCCGGCCTCGGGGCTGGCCACGAGCGGCGCGAGCCGCCCCTCGCCGCTGCGCACCGACAGCGTGCACTCGCTGCGGGGGGCGATCGAGGTCACCTCGTCCAGCAGCGTGGTGCCCAGGGTGGCCGGGTCCAGGCCCACGCTGAGGTCGCGCGCCACGCTCTGCAGGCCGCTGAGCAGCCGGAAGGCCTCCTCGTACGCGTTGTCGCTCGAGGTCTCCTTCTCCAGCCTGAGGCGGTGCACCCACCCGGCGAGCAGACCGGTCGCGACCAGGACGACCGTCCACAGCAGGGGGTCCGCCAGGCCCTCGGCGAGCTCGGAGTAGCTGCTCGTGCTGAGGACGGCGAGGCTCCAGGCGACCCCGCCCACGAGACCGCCCACGGCGCCGAGCGCGAGGCCGCCGCGCTGGCCGGTGGTGAACACGGCGAGCAGGAGCAGCGGCACGAAGACCTGGCCCACCTCGGGGAGGCTGCCGATGACGAAGGCCAGCAGCGTGACCTCGGCCTGCGCCTGCAGCACCCGGGCACCCCGGCCGGGCAGCGGCACCGCGCCGAAGGCGATGACGATGACCAGGGCGAGCGACGGGCCGAGCGCCTGGTCGGTGTCCGTCAGCACGGCGATCGCGGCGGCGCCTGCCGCGAGCAGCAGGCCCCGGACGACCAGCGGGAGCACCGGGCCGTCGACGAGGTCCTGGCGGGCGAGCAGGAGCGGGCGGGGTCCCTGCAGCGCCGCGTGACCCCTCACGGGGCACACCGTCCCATACCTGGCACCGGCGTGCGGTGGGCCGCCGGGCCAGGTGGCCGGAGGGTGCCTAGGAGACGAGCCGGTCGGCGGCGGCAGGACCCGCGCCGGCGGGCGCCGCGGCCCCCTCCGGGCGGGCGACCTCGGCCCACAGCACGTCGAGGGACAGACCGAGGACGTCGGCGACCGCGGCGACCGTGGGGAACGACGGCGTCGCCACCCGGCCGGACTCGATCTTGCGCAGCGTCTCCGGCGAGACGCCGGCCTCGAGGGCCACGGCCAGCACCGTCGCCGACCCGCGGGCTCGGCGCAGCAGGGCGCCGAGGCGCTGGCCGCGGCGGACGTCGGCGGGGGTGAGCGGCAGCCGGACCATCGCACCAGGCTAACTGGGATATCTTTACCGGGACAACAGTACCGGTCCACGACCGTCGCCCGGCTGCCGGGCGACGATGGGGGAGCCCATGATCGAGATCCTCACGCCCGCCGAGCTGGTCCGCGCCCGCGCCGCCGGCGCCCTGGTCGGCGACATCCTCCGGACGCTGCGCGAGCGCTCGGAGGCCGGCACCAACCTGCTCGACCTCGACGCCTGGACCCGGGAGATGATCGACGGGGCGGGGGCCGTGTCCTGCTACGTCGACTACGCGCCGTCGTTCGGCCGCGGCCCGTTCGGCCACCACGTCTGCACCTCCGTCGACGACGCGGTGCTCCACGGCCTGCCGCACGACCGCGTGCTCCGCGACGGGGACCTGCTCACCCTCGACCTGGCCGTGTCCCTGGACGGGGTGGTCGCGGACTCCGCGGTGAGCTTCGTCGTGGGCGGGCAGGCGTCGGCCGAGGACGCGGCGATGATCTCCGCGACCGAGCGGGCGCTGGCCGCAGCTATCGCGGCCGCCCGTCCGGGGGCGCGGGTCGGGGACCTGTCCCACGCCATCGGCACGGTCCTGCGCGAGGCCGGCTACCCGGTCAGCACGCAGTTCGGCGGGCACGGCGTCGGCTCGACCATGCACCAGGACCCCCACGTCGCCAACGACGGGCGTCCCGGCCGGGGCTACGAGCTGCGCCCGGGCCTGCTGCTGGCGCTGGAGCCGTGGGTGATGGCCGACACCGACCGGCTCGTCACGGACGCCGACGGCTGGACGCTGCGCAGCGCGACCGGCTGCCGGACCGCCCACAGCGAGCACACGGTGGCCATCACGGCCGACGGCGCGGAGGTCCTCACGCTGCCTCCTGCCCGGGGCTAGTGGGCGGCGGGGCGGCGGGGCCGGCGGACGAGGCTGCGCGGGTCCGGGCCGGCGGCGCC
>NZ_JBBEOI010000173.1 GCF_037860755.1 Aquipuribacter hungaricus
GTCGCGGCGGCCGGCGCGGCGGGCGGGCCGCGTGAGGGGACGGCCGGCGTGAGCATGCGCGTGCTGCCGTCGGGCAGCGGCGGCGTGCTCGTGGAGGTCGACGACCTCGCGCAGGTGCTCGCGCTCGCGGCGCACCTGCGGGCGCACCCGCCGACCGGCGTCGTCGACGTCGTCCCCGCCGCCCGAACGGTCCTGCTCGTGCTCGACCAGGCCGTGACCGGCCCCGCCGCGGTGGGCGCCGCCGTCCGCGCGCTCCCGTCGGAGCTCCTGCGGGGTCCTGCGGACCTCGGGCCCGGCGGCACGGGCGCGACGGCCGGTGAGGCCGCAGCCGGTCCGGTCGTCACCGTCCCCGTGGTCTACGACGGGGCGGACCTGGACGAGGTGGGCGCCCTGACCGGGTGGGGCGCCGACGGCGTGGTCGCCCGGCACACCGCCACCACGTGGACGGTCGCCTTCTCGGGCTTCGCGCCGGGGTTCGCCTACTGCGTGGCCGACGGCGGACCGGTCTGGCAGGTCCCCCGCCGGGCCACCCCGCGCACCCGTGTCCCGGCCGGCTCGGTGGCGCTCGCCGACGCGTGGACCGGCGTCTACCCGGGTGCCTCACCGGGCGGCTGGCAGCTGCTGGGGCGCACCGGGGCACCGCTGTGGGACGTCGACCGCGAGCCGCCCGCGCTCCTGCGGCCCGGCGTCCGGGTGCGCTTCGTCGACGCCGGCAACGCCTGATGCTCGAGGTGCTGGCCACCGGCCCGCTGACCACCGTGCAGGACGAGGGCCGGGTCGGCCTGGCCTCCTCGGGCGTGCCGCGCTCGGGCGCCTGCGACCGCGGGGCCTACCGGCGCGGGCTGCGGCTGGTGGGCACCGCGCCCGGCGCTGCGTCGCTCGAGGTCACCCTCGGCGGGCTCCGGGTGCGCGCCCTCGCCCCGACGACGGTGGCGCTCACCGGGGCGCGCTGCCCGGGCGTGCCGTGGGACGCCCCAGTCGACCTGCGTGCCGGCGACGAGCTGCACCTGGGCACGCCGGGCGCCGGCCTGCGCAGCTACCTCGCCGTCCGGGGTGGGGTCGACGTGACGGCGGTCCTCGGGTCGTGCTCCACGTGCACGCTGTCCGGCCTCGGGCCGCCCCGGCTGGCGGCGGGCGACGTGCTGGCCGCGGGGGCCGACCGGCTGCCGATGCCAGGCGTCGACGTCGCCCCGGTCTCCGGGCCGCCGGCGGGGCCGCTACTGCTGACCGCCACGCCCGGCCCCCGCGCCGACCGGGTCGGGGAGGCCGGGCTCGCCGTGCTCACCGGCACGGTGTGGGTCGTGGGGACCGACTCCGACCGGGTGGGGGTCCGGCTCGGTGGGGGCGTCCTGGAGGCCGCGGAGCGGTGGCGCGGGGTGGAGCTGCCGAGCGAGGGGGTGCTGCGCGGGGCCGTCCAGGTGCCGCCGTCGGGCGGTCCTGTCGTCTTCCTCGCCGACGCCCCCGTCACCGGCGGCTACCCCGTCGTCGCGTACCTGGTGGACGACCCGCTCCGCTCCGACGTCGACCGCCTGGCGCAGGCACGACCCGGGCAGCAGGTGCGGCTGCGCCTGGACCGGGGCAGTCTCGAGGCATGACGGATACCGACCGCACCGGCACCGACCGCACCCTGTCCGACAGCCTCGAGGGCCTGAACATCGCCATGGTGGCGACGGCCGACGACACCGGGACGTGGCGCGCCCGGCCCCTGTCGCTGGCGGGCCACGAGGGCGACGTCCTGTCGTTCCTCGTCAGCGTGGACGCCGACTGGGTCGCGGCCCTGGAGGTCACCGGGTCCCCGACCACCGTGACGTTCAGCGACCCCTCCAAGAACACCTACGTCGCCGTCCAGGGCAGCGCCCGGACCGTCGAGGACCGCGCCCGCACCACGGAGCTGTGGAACGCCGGGGCGGGCGCGTACTTCGAGGGCCCCGAGGACCCGCAGGTCCGCGTCCTCGACGTCACCGTGTCCTACGGCGAGTACTGGGACGGCCCCCACGGCCGCGTCGGCGCGCTCGTGCAGCTCGCCGCGCGCGCCCTGGGCAAGGAGACCGGCACCCAGGGCGACGTCGTCGTCTGACCAGCCGTCCGACCGCCCGTCAGAGCGGCTGCAGGGTCATCCCCGCGACCCGCAGCCGCTCGACGAGCACCTCGCCCATCGCCGTCGCGGGCGTGAGCACGCCCGCGCGGTCGGGCAGCCGGTCCCGGTCGAGGACCAGGGCCAGCGCGCTCTCGCCGAGCATCCGGGCCGTGGCGGCGTAGCCGGGGTCGCCCGTCGCGGCGACCGTGGCCTGCACCAGCCGCCCGCTCGTGGTGCGCGAGTGCAGCCGCACGCGGAAGAAGCCCTGCTCGCGGGTGCGCTCGTCGGGTCCGGCGCCGGGCGCGGGCAGGACCCGGTCCAGCAGCGCACGGGTGGGCGGCAGCGCCATGCCCAGTGCCAGCCCGCCCGTGCCCGCCGTCAGCGCCACCGCGGCGGGGGCCCCGAGCAGGCGGCCGGGGATGCCGACCGACTCCTCGTAGCGGAACCGCCGGCCGTACGACCAGCCGGTGAGGGCGTTGCTGCGCCGGACGACGCGCGTGTTGACCGGCGCCATGACGAACGGCGCCAACCAGCGCCGGCTCTCGGGGTCCCACCGCACCCGCAGGCTGTCGCGGCGGTCGCCGGGGGCGTCGGCGGTCCGGTCCGGCTCGCCGGCCCGGTCGGGGCTCAGGGCGTACGGGTCGGCCACGGCGGCGCGCGCGGAGGGGTCGGCGCGCACCCGGTCGACCTGCAGCCGCAGCGAGTCCACCGTCCCGCCGCTGAACCCGCCGCGCGCGCCGGTGAGGACGAACCGGGTGTCGGTGAGCTCGCCGAGCCCGTGCGTCGCCGCGGTCCTCGCGAGCAGCAGGACGCCCAGGTCGGAGGGCACGGAGTCGAAGCCGCAGGCGTGGACCACCCGCGCGCCGCTGGTGCGGGCGACGGCGTCGTTGGCCTCGATGCTCGCCCGCATGAACAGCACCTCGCCGGTGAGGTCGACGTAGTCGGTGCCCTCGGCGGCGCACGCCCGGGCCAGCGGCATGCCGTGGCGCTCGTACGGCCCCACGGTGGTGACCACGACCCGGGACCGGCGGGCCAGCGCCCGCACCGCGTCGTCGTCGGCGGAGTCCGTCACCACCGTCTGCCACCCGGCGGCGCGCGGCCCCAGGCGCTCGCGGACGGCGTCGAGCCGGTCGGCGGAGCGGCCGGACAGGCCCACCCGCAGGTCGTGGGACGCGTGCTCGGCGAGGTAGGCCGCCACGAGCGCGCCCGCGAAGCCGGTCGCGCCGTGGACGACGAGGTCGAGCTCACGGTCCGTCATCGGCCCACCGTAGGCACCGTGCCGGCCGGCGGCCCGCCCGCGGGGCACGCGTGCGCCGTCCGGCCCGGGGGCGGGGCCGCGGGACGGCTGTCATCCTGCGGGGGTGATGCTGCTCCCGCTCGTGACCTCCGAGCTCCCCCACCCGGAGATCACCGGCGCCGACGTCACGTACGTCGTGGGCGGGATCGGGCTCCTGGTCGCCGCCGTCCTGCCGCGGCTGCTCCGGGGGCGCGCCATCTCGGTGGCCATGGGGTTCACGGCGGTGGGGATCCTCGTCGGCCTGCTGCCGCTCCCGCTGCCCGACGTGGACCCCGAGGCCAACCGCGCGGTCGTCGAGCGGCTCACGGAGTTCTCGGTCATCGTCGCGCTCATGGGTGTCGGGCTGTCCCTGGACCGGCCGCTGTCCTGGAAGGCCTGGCGGACGACCTGGCGGCTGCTGCTCATCGCCATGCCGCTGCTCATCGGCGTGGTGGCTGTCCTGGCCTGGGGGATGATGGGCCTGCTGCCCGCCAGCGCGCTGCTGCTCGCGGCCGTGCTCGCCCCGACCGACCCCGTGCTCGCGGGGGACGTCCAGGTGGGCGGGCCCAACAGCGGCGAGGAGGACGAGGTCCGCTTCGGGCTCACGAGCGAGGCCGGCCTCAACGACGGGCTCGCCTTCCCCTTCGTCTACCTGGCGCTGTTCCTCGGCTCCAGCGTCGCCATCGGTGAGTGGGCCCCCCGGTGGGCCGCCTGGGAGCTGCTCGGCAAGATCGTGGTCGGCGTGGCGGTCGGCGCGGCGGTGGGCTGGGCGCTGGCGCGCGCCGCGTTCCGGGCGCACAAGCCGGCCCTGAGGTTCGCGCAGGCCGGCGAGGCCGTCGTCGCCCTCGGCGCCGTGCTGCTGGCCTACGGGGTGGCCGAGGCGGCGCAGGGCTACGGCTTCCTCGCCGTGTTCGTCGCGGCCGTCGTCATCCGCACCCACGAGCGCGGGCACCAGTACCACGAGGTGCTGCACTCGTTCATCGGCCAGGTCGAGCAGATCCTCACGATGGTCCTGCTGCTGCTCTTCGGCGTCGCCTGCGCCCGCGGCCTGCTGGAGAACCTGTCGGTGTCGGGGGCGGTGCTGGGCGTGCTCATCGTCATGGTCGTCCGGCCGCTCACCGGGTGGCTGGCGATGCTCGGCTGCGACGCCCCCCGCCGGGAGCGGTTCGCGCTGGCGTTCTTCGGCGTGCGGGGGATCGGGTCGTTCTACTACCTGGCCTACGCCACCGGCCTCGGCGCCTTCTCGGAGGACGCCGAGCTGTGGTCGACCGTCGGCTTCACGGTGCTGCTGTCGGTCGTCGTGCACGGCGCGACGGCGACCCCGTTCATGACGTGGCTCGACCGGGAGTCCGGCGACCCGGAGCGCGTCCCCGACATCGAGGACGGGATGCCGGAGGACCCGCCGCCGGCGGACGAGCCCGACTCCGACGGCGCCAAGGAGCCCGGCGACCAGGGCGGGTCCCAGCCGGCCACCCCGTCGCAGGCGGACGCCGACCGGCAGCGCTCCGGCGGGAGCGGGGACACCGACCGCACCGGGGACGCCGACCGCACCGGCGAGCCGGAGCCCGTCGGGCGCTGAGCCGCGGCGGTCGTCGGCGCTGACCCGTCAGGTGCTGACGGTCCGGGCGCCGGGGCCCAGGCGTACGACCGTCAGGCGCTGACGGTGACGCCCTTCCAGAACGCGACGTGGTCGGCGATCTGCGCCGCGGCCTCCGACGGCTGGGGGTAGTACCAGGCGGCGCCGGCGTTGACCTCGCCGTCGACGACCACGTCGTAGTACGACGCGGTCCCCTTCCACGGGCAGACGCTCGTCGCGCTGCTCGGGGCCAGGTGCTCGGTGACGAGGGAGCCCGGGGGGAAGTAGTGGTTGCCCTCGACCACGACCGTGTCGTCGGAGCGGGCGATGACGGTGCCGTTCCACTCAGCCTTCATGCCGGTGGCAACGGGGCCCGGGAGGGTTGGATTCCCGCCGGCCGGGGCACCGAGGCGGCATGACGTTCAACGAGGGTGGCAGCTTCGAGGGCGGCCGCGTGCAGAGCCGCCGCGGCGGGGCCGCTGCGGTCGGCGGCGGCGGTGTCGGCCTGCTGGGGATCATCGGCTTCCTCATCTACCAGTTCACCGGCGTGGACCCCACCCCGATCATCGACCAGGCGCAGCAGGGCGGCGGCACCCAGCAGCAGCAGGAGACATCGGTCGGCAGCTGCACCGCAGAGCAGGCCAACACCGACCGGGCCTGCCGGCTGTCGGCGACGGCGCAGTCCCTCGACGCGTACTGGCAGGCGCAGCTCGGCACCGGCGGACAGGAGGTGCCGCAGCCCGGGGTGGTCGAGTTCGAGCAGAGCACGCAGTCCGGCTGCGGTCAGGCCAGCGCGGCGACCGGGCCGTTCTACTGCCCGCCCGACCAGACGATCTACCTCGACCTCGGCTTCTACGACGTCCTCGAGAGCCAGTTCGGCGCCTCGGACGGGCCGCTGGCCGAGATGTACGTGACCGCCCACGAGTACGGCCACCACATCCAGACCATCACCGGCGTCATGGACCAGGCGGACCGGTCCGGCTCGGGCTCGGCGTCGGACTCGGTCAAGGTCGAGCTGCAGGCCGACTGCTACGCCGGCATGTGGGTCGGCGAGGCGGCGACGACCGTCGACCCCGACACGGGGACGACGTTCCTCGAGCCGATCACCGCCGAGCAGCTCGCCGACGCGCTGTCGGCGGCGGAGGCGGTCGGGGACGACCGGATCCAGGCGGCGTCCGGCGGCGAGGTCGACCCGCACACCTGGACGCACGGCTCGTCCGAGCAGCGCCAGGAGTGGTTCACCGTCGGCTACGAGCAGGGCAGCATCGAGGCCTGCGACACCTTCGCCGGCACCTTCTAGCCCTCGGGGACGGGACGCGCCTCGTGCCCGGGGAGGCCGTGCGTCCGCTCGCGCTCCTTCATCTCCGCCTCGTACAGGTGGCGCCGCCCTCCCGCGAGCTCCTCGCGGGCGGCGCGCTCCAGCTCGCGGAAGAGCGACCAGTAGCCGTCGTCGTAGTCCTCGACGACCTGGAACGTCCACCGCCCGGCGATGACGTTGCGGCCCAGCAGCTCGGTCTCGATCCGGTCGGCCAGCGCACCGGCCCCGACCGCCCGGAGCTGCTCCACCGCGTCGGCGAGCATGATGTCCGCGCGACCGGTGGTCTGGTGGAAGCCGTAGAGCAGCCCGCGGGCGTGCTCGACGGTCTCCAGTGCCTCGCTGAGCTTCCCGAGCGCCTCGACGGTCGCGTCGTCGACGCCCTCGGGCCGGCGGTGGGCGTCGTCCGGCCCGTCGGGGGCGCCGGAGCCCTGCTGCTCAGCCACGCGGCAGCATCCCGTAGGCGCGCTGCGGCGTGATGCGCAGCAGGAGGCGCTGCTCCTCGACCATGACCCGGCGGTACTCGTCCCAGTCGGGGTGCTCGCCGGCCGCGGCCCGGTAGTAGCGGACGAGGGCGTCGGCGGTGGCGTCGTCGGGGTGCTGGGCGACGGGGAGGGTCTCGGCGGTGCCGTCGACGACGACGTAGCTCCAGAAGTCCTGCGCGCTGACGTGGAGGGACACCCGCGAGTCCCGGCGCACGTTGCGCGTCTTGGCGCGGGAGTCGGTGACGGAGACCTCGAAGGTGCCGTCGGTCACCACGTGCATGACGTTGCTGGACTGCGGCCGTCCGTCGCGGCGGAGCGTGATCAGCACGCTGCGCCGGTTGTCGGTCGCGTAGGAGACGGCGTCGGAGAGGAGCACCGACCCATCGTCGGGTCCGCCCCGCGCGCACGCACCCGGGCGGGCCGGCGGGCCCGACGACTGTCGGTGCGCATGCCTACCGTGCCCGGGGTGCGGGACATCGGGGTGCGAGACATCGGGCAGCGGGTCGAGGGGCGGGTCGGGGCGCAGGTGGCCGGACAGGTGTCGGGCGAGGTCCGCGGGCAGCTGGAGCGGCTGGCCGGCGCGGGCGGCTGGTACGTGGTACGGCTGCCCCCGGGTGCGTCGCCTGCCGCCGCCGGGTGGGACCGCCGGGGCTTCGTCCCGGTGACGGTCACCGTCGGCGGCACCGAGTGGGACACCTCGCTCATGCCGATGGGCGACGGGACGTCGTTCCTCGCCCTGCCGGCCGCGGTGCGCCGCGCCGAGGACCTCGACGAGGGCGACCAGGTCAGCGCGGTGTACCGGGGTCGTCCTGACCCACGAGGGACCACGCCGACCCCGGCACCGTCGACGCGGCGCGGCCGCTGGTAGCCCGCCCGTCGGCGCCCGCCTGGTCGCTGCTCCGGTCGGTCGCGCGGTCGGTCGCGCGGTCGGTCCCACGGTCGGCCGCTGGCTCGTCGGGGCGACGGCCCGCCGGACGGCGGT
>NZ_JBBEOI010000174.1 GCF_037860755.1 Aquipuribacter hungaricus
CCCGACACCGCCTGCATGCTGGTCGCGGGCTCGATGGCGCGGATCTCTGCGGCCGCCGAGGCGGCGGGCCTGGTCGCGGTCGCGGAGCTGGCCCTGCGGCGCCGGGTCGAGGGCGCCCGCCACGGCCTCGGCACCGACGAGAGCGACGACTACACCGCCGACGAGGTCGGCGCCCTGCTCCGCATGTCACGGCAGACCGCCCGGGCGCGGCTCGCCCTCGGCCTGGACCTCCTGCACCGCCGACCCGCGACCCTGGCCGCCCTCACCCGCGGAGACATCTGCCTCACCCGGGCCCGCCGCATCAGCGAGGCCCTCGCCCAGGTCGACGACGACACCGCCCGCCAGGTCGAGCACCAGGCCCTCGACAGGGCACCGGAGCAGACACCGGCCCAGCTGAGCGCCCGCCTGACCCGCCTCGTCCTGCGCGCAGACGCCGACGCCGCCCGCCGCCGCACCCAGGCCGCCGTCCGCGACCGCCGCTGCTCCATCCGCGTCCTCCACGACGGCACCGCCCTGCTCCAGGTCGTCGGCCGCACCGAGCTCGTCGTCGCCGCCTACGAACGCATCGACCAGGCCGCACGCAGCATCCTGCGGGACACCCCCACCGGACTCGACAGCGGCGACCAGCACGCCGGGTCGTCGGTGCCCACCGACCCCGGGCGGACCCTGGACCAGACCCGCGTCGACGTGGTCCTCGGCATGCTCGTCGGTGACCCCGACACCGTCACCGCAGCCACCGGCGTCCAGGTCACCGTCGACGTCGTCGCCCCCGTCGGCACCCTCCTCGGCGGGGACGAGCCCGGCGAGCTCGTCGGCTACGGCCCCATACCCGCGGCGGTCCGCGAGCTGGCCGAGGACGCGGCATGGCGGCGCTGGGTCACCGACACCGACGGGACAGTCGTCGCGCGCAGCACCCGCCGCTACCGCCCCAGCACCGCCATGGTCCAGCTGCTGCGCGCCCGGGACGGCACCTGCCGCTTCCCGACCTGCCGACGCCGGGCCAGCGCCTGCGACCTCGACCACGTCGTCCCCTGGCCCGCAGGCCAGACCTCCACCGACAACCTCGCCGTCCTGGGCCGGCACCACCACCGCCTCAAGCACCGGGCAGGCTGGTCGGTACGCCTCGACCCCGACGGCACCCTGCACTGGCGCACACCCGCAGGCATCGAGCACGTCAGCCCCGGCCGACGGCTCGGCATGCCCGAGCACGACCGTCCGCTGCAGCCTGCCGTCGCGACGGCGGGTAGCGCCCACGACGGTTGGTCGAAGCAGACCGTGGTGACAGCAGGCAGGCCCGAGACGGTGGACGTCTCCGGATCCGTCGTCACGGCCGGCCTACGAGGCTTCCCCGACCGGTCACCCAGCCCCGCAGTCCCGAGGCAGGGACCCGAGCCACCCGCGCCGGACCTCCCGCCCTTCTGACCACGGACCAGGCGTCGGTGCGCCAGGTCGCACGCCCCGACACCCGGCACCCGGTGGACGCTCGGAGTCGTCTGCGAGGTCCGGTGCACGCGCCGACCCGGCAGTCCCCGGCACCAGCGTCCTGTCGCGCCTCAGCGCGGGCGGAGCTTGCGCTCCGGGTGCGCCCGGCTCCACTCCTTCATCCGCCGCGGGTAGCCGGTGACCCCGGCCTCGTACACCGGCAGGCTCAGGCTGCGCGCGAGCTTGCCCGCGGCCGACGGCGAGGCGACGCGGCGACGGGTCCACTCGCCGTCGTAGGCCACCGCGACGAGCGTGGTGTCGAAGCCGTCGTTCTCCGGCTCCAGGTAGAACTCGACGCCCCGCCGCGTCGTCGCGAAGTCCCGCAGGTGCGCGACGTCCTCGGCGAGCCGGGCCGCAGCCTGACCACGCCCGCCGCCGGCGCCGGTCGCGTCAGCACCCGACCGCCGCTGCCTGCCGAACGTCCTCGAGAGCCAGCCCACGCCGCACCTCCGCGTCCTGGGCCGCCGTGCCGACGTCCCCGTCCTGACCGGGACCGTACCGGGGGCCCCGTGCTCGGCCCGCGGTCGGTCCCGCCGGCACCGACAGGTGCCCGTCGTCGTCAACTACCGGCGAGCCGGCCCAGTTCCGCCGAGCGGTCGCGTGCGGCCTCCATCGCCGTGACGAACGCCGCCCGCACCCGGTGGTCGTCCAGGACGCGCACCGCGGCGATGGTCGTCCCCGCCGGGGAGCAGACCTGCTCGCGCAGGACCGACGGGTGCTGACCGGTCTCGGACACCATCTTCCCGGCGCCGAGGACGGTCTGGGCGGCGAGCGTCGTCGCCACGTCGCGCGACAGCCCGAGCAGCACCCCCGCCTCGACCATGGCCTCGACGACGTAGAACACGTACGCCGGGCCCGACCCGGACACCGCGGTGACGGCATCCATCTGGTGCTCGGGCACCCGGACCACCTTGCCGACGCTGGCCAGCAGGGCCTCCGCGGCGTCGAGGTGCCCTGCGTCGCAGTGGCTCCCGGGCGACAGCGCGCTCATCCCGGCGTCGACGAGGGCGGGGGTGTTGGGCATGACGCGGACGACGGCCACCCGCTCGGGCGCACCCGCCTCGGCGAGCCCGCGCTCGATGGCGGCCGTGGTCACGCCCGCGGCGAGCGAGACGACGAGCGTCCCGGCCGACAGGTGGGGCGCGATCTCGGCGACGAGGGCGGGGACGTCCTGCGGCTTGACCACCATGACGACGGTCCCGGCGGCCTCCACCGCCTCGGGGTTGCCGACGACGTCGACGCCGTGTCGCTCGCGCAACTCGGCGGCGCGGGCCTCACGTCGCTCCGTGATGCGCAGGCCCGAGGCAGGCCGGCCGGCGCGCAGCAGGCCCGCCAGCAGCGTCTCCCCCATGACGCCTGCGCCCAGGACGGCGACGACGTCCTCGCGGGGAGCGCCGTCGACGGTGCTGGTCGCGTCGGTCCCGGCAGCCGCGTGGGTCCCGCCGGCCCCGGCAGCCGCGTCGACGCCGGTCACTTCGTGCTCGTCAGCGAGCGCAGCAGCAGCGCGAGGTTCGCGGGGCGCTCGGCCAGCCGTCGCACCAGGTAGGCGTACCAGTCCTCGCCGTAGGGCACGTAGGTCCGGACCCGCCGGCCCAGCGCGGCCAGGCGGGCCTGCTCCTCCGGGCGCACCCCGAGCAGCATCTGCACCTCCCACGAGTCCCCGTCGCGGCCGACGTCCCGGGCCACGGCGTCGGCGATCTCGAGCAGCGTCGGGTCGTGGCTGGCGACCATCGGGTAGCCCTCGCCGGCCATGAGGACCTTGAGGCAGCGCACGTAGGACCGGTCGACCTCGTGCGGGGTGGCGAAGGCCACGGACTCCGGCTGGGCGTAGGCGCCCTTGCACAGCCGCACCCGCGACCCCGCGGTCGCCAGCTCGCGGCAGTCGGCCTCGGTGCGCCGCAGCTGGGACTGCAGGACGGCCCCGACCCAGGGGAAGTCCGCCCGGAGCGCCTCGAGGACACGGAGGGTGGAGTCGACCGTCGTGTGGTCCTCCATGTCCAGCGTCACCGTGGTGCCGGCCAGGGACGCGGCGTCGCAGATGGCACGGGCGTTCTCCAGCGCCGTCTGCTCGCCGGAGGCCCCGAGCGCCTGGCCGAGCGCCGACAGCTTGACCGAGGTCTCGACCGCCCCGCCCTCGGTCAGCCCGAGCGCAGACAGCCGGCCGAGCAGGCCGACGTAGGCGTCCCGCGTCGCGGCGGCGTCGGCGGCGTCGGTGACGTCCTCGCCGAGCCGGTCGAGGGTGACGAGCATCCCCTGCCCGCGCAGCTCGGTCGCGACCTCGAGCGCGTGGTCGTCACCGGTCCCGGCGACGAAGCGGCGCACCAGCTCGCGCGTCACGGGGGCACGTTCCACGACCTCCCGCAGCCGGGAGTTGCGCGACGCTGCCAGCAGCACTGCCCGTTGGGCCTCGGCGATCACCACGCCGGAAGGCTAACCGCCGGACAGGTGCCGTCTGGCGAAGGCCAGGCTGCGCTCCAGGGCGTCCACACGGTTGGCCTTGTCGCGGCGGGTGTTGATCTCCACGACGGTGTGGCCGTCCCAGCCGCCGGCGGCCAGCTTCTCCAGCACCTCCGCGACGGGCTGGGTGCCCTCGCCGGGCACCAGGTGCTCGTCGAGCAGGGAGCCGCTGCCGTCGGTGAGGTGGAGGTGGCGGACCCGCTCCCCCAGGACGTCCAGCAGCTGCATCGAGTCCTGGCGGGCCGTGGCGGCGTGGCTGAAGTCCAGGGTGCAGTGGGCGTAGCCGTGGTCGAGCAGGTCCCAGCCGGGCGCGTAGGCCTGCACGTCGCGGCCGCCGACCCGCCACGGGAACATGTTCTCCACCGCGAAGGTGCAGTGGTGCTCCTCGCCGAGCGCCTCGATGCCCTCCTCGAACCCGGCCCCGTACGTGCGCTGCCAGCGGAAGGGCGGGTGCACGACCACGGTGCTCGCACCGAGCGCCTCGGCGTGCTCGGCGGTCCGGACCAGGCGGGCCCAGTTGTCGCGGCCCCAGACACCCTGCGTGAGCAGCAGCGTCGGTGCGTGGACGCTCATCACCGGCACCTCGTAGGTGGCGGCCAGGCGGAGCAGGGCGTCGGCGTCCCGGCTGACCGGGTCCGACCAGACCATGACCTCGACACCGTCGTAGCCGAGCTCGGCCGCCTGCCGGAAGGCCTCCTCGGCCGGCTCCGGGTACACCGAGGTCGTCGCCAGGCCGACGAGGGACCTGGCCGGCGAGCCGTCGGACGACGACGCAGACGCGGTCACGGTCGGCCAGCCTACGGCTCCACGGGCCCCCCGCCAGGCGGGAGCGCGGGGCTACATTCGCCCGGTGACGCCACCCGGTCCGCAGCCGGCCGGCCTGCGCGAGGTGCCCGGCCCGCGCGAGCGGCTCTGGGTCGAGATCGACGACGGCGACCCCTACGGGCGGACCGTCTACCACTTCGACCTCACGTGGCTCACGTCGTCGTGGACGTGCATCTTCGGGGGCGGGTGCCCCGGCATCGACAGCTCCCGCCCGGACGCGGGCTGCTGCGTCCACGGCGCCTGGTTCTCCGAGCCCGCGGACGAGGAGCGGGTCGCGCTCGCCGTGGCCCGGCTCGACCGGTCCGGCTGGGCCAACGCCGACCACCCCGTCCACGGCGCGGACGGGGAGTGGGCCGAGACGGACCCTGACGGGGACCGACGGACCGCGGTGGTCGACGGTGCGTGCGTGTTCCACAACCCCCGGGGCTTCCCCGGCGGCTACGGCTGCGCCCTGCACGCCCTGGCGCTGCGCGAGGGTGTCCCGCCGCTGACCACCAAGCCCGACGTCTGCTGGCAGCTCCCGGTCCGCCGGACCTACGACACCGTGGCCGACCCCGACGGCGGGGAGCACCTGCAGGTCACCGTCACCGAGTACACCCGGGCGGGCTGGGGCGGGGGCGGCGCGGACTTCGACTGGTACTGCACGACGAGCCCGGCGGCCCATACCGGCGCGGTACCGGTGTGGCGCTCGCTGCGCGAGGAGCTCGTGGAGCTCGTCGGCGAGGAGGTGTACGCACGCCTCGACGCGCACTGCACCGCCCTCGTGCCCCCGGCGGGCGCCCGGCGGCTGCTCCCCCTGACCGTCCACCCGGCGACCGCGGCCGCCCAGGCGCCGGTCGAGGCCCCCGGGCCGGGTCGACGGCCCGTCGACTAGCCACCGCGGCGGCGGTCCTCCACCCTGGCCCCATGAGCGACACGCGCTTCCACGACGGCACGGCGGCCCACGAGGCGGAGTACCGCCCCCGCGAGCACCGCCAGACCCGCTGGCCCAAGCCGGACGCGCTCTCGCTGGTCTTCTTCGCGGTGTGGGTGGTCGGCATCCTCGTCTCCACCGTCATCCCGTTCCTCATCGTCCCGCCGACCTCGACGGACCCCGACAGCGGTGCGGTGGGCCTGGCCTTCCTGGCCTCGATGGTCGGGATCGGGATCTTCGTCGTGGCCGGGCTGCTCATGTGGCGGCACCTAAAGAGCCAGGCCGTGCTCGTCTTCGCCCTCGTGCCCGCGGTCTCCGTCGGCAGCGGCGCGATCATCCTCACCGCGACGCTGCTCGCCCTCTGACGTCGCGGCGGTCCTGGCTGGCTGATCTGCCTGAACCCCGGCCTGCGCGTCCACAGCGGGCGCACGGTTGTGTCCGGGTGCCTGCCTAGGGTGCTCGCGTGGCCTCCCCCCGCGCCAAGCGCGCCGTCTTCGCCTGCACCGCGTGCGGTGCCGAGCACCCGCGCTGGGTGGGGCGCTGCGCGCAGTGCCAGGGCTGGGGCACCGTGGAGCAGGTCCCCGCGGGGCTGGTCGAGGGCGCGGGTGCCCGGGTGCGTGCGGGCACGGCCTCCCGGCCCGCCCGCCGCCTGAGCGAGGTCGAC
The DNA here is from genome assembly GCF_037860755.1 of Aquipuribacter hungaricus. Taxonomy (NCBI): domain Bacteria; kingdom Bacillati; phylum Actinomycetota; class Actinomycetes; order Micrococcales; family Intrasporangiaceae; genus Aquipuribacter; species Aquipuribacter hungaricus. The sequence goes on from NZ_JBBEOI010000174.1 coordinate 6,342, forward strand.
GAGGAGAGCACCGCCCGGACCCCGACCGGGGTCGGCGAGTTCGACCGGGTCATCGGCGGCGGCCTGGTCGCCGGGCAGGTCGTGCTGCTCGCGGGCGAGCCGGGCGTGGGCAAGTCGACCCTGCTGCTCGAGGTCGCCCACCGCTTCGCCCTCGGGACGCCGCCCGCCCCCGCCCCGGACGCGGGCCGGGGGCTCGTGGCGCTGTCGTCCGAGCCGTACCGGCCCCGCACCGTGCTCTACGTCTCGGGCGAGGAGTCGGCGGAGCAGATCGCCGTCCGGGCCCGCCGGACCGGCGCCGACGCCCCCGGCCTGCTGGTGGCCGACGAGCAGGACCTCGGCGCCGTGCTCCGCCACGTCGAGGAGCACGACCCGGACCTCGTGGTGGTCGACAGCGTCCAGACCCTCGTGAGCGCCGACGTCGACGGCCGCGCCGGCGGCATGGCGCAGGTGCAGGAGGTGACCCAGGTCCTCACCCGGGTCGCCAAGTCCCGCCCGACCCCGCTGCTGGTCGTCGGCCAGTCGACCAAGGAGAGCTCGATCGCGGGCCCTCGCGCGCTGGAGCACCTGGTCGACACCGTGCTCACCTTCGACGGCGACCGGCACACGAGCCTCCGCCTGCTGCGGGCGACCAAGAACCGCTACGGCCCGGCCGACGAGATCGCCTGCTTCGAGCAGGCGGACGACGGGCTGCGCGAGGTGGTCGACCCCTCCGAGCTGTTCCGGGGCCACCGCGACGTGCCGGTCCCGGGGACCTGTCTGGCGGTCGCGGTCGAGGGCCGCCGGGCGCTGCTCGCGGAGATCCAGTCGCTGGTCGCCACCGCCTCGACACCGAACCCGCGCCGCGGCGTGAGCGGCCTGGACTCCGCGCGGACGGCGATGCTGCTCGCGGTCACCGAGCGCGCCAGCGGGATCAAGCTCGCCGACAAGGACGTGTTCGTGGCCACCGTGGGCGGCGCCCGCCTGGTGGAGCCGGGCGTCGACCTGGCGGTGCTGCTCGCCGTGGCTTCCGCTGCGTGGGACACGCCGGTGCCGGCAGACGTGCTCGCCATCGGCGAGGTGGCCCTGTCCGGCGACATCCGGCGGGTCTCGATGCTGCCGCAGCGGGTGGCCGAGGCCGCCCGGCTCGGCTACCGGCGGGTGCTCGTGCCGCCGGGGTCGCTGGAGCGGCTGGGCACCCTCCCTCCCGGGGTGCGGGCGGTGGAGGTCGGGCACGTCGACCGGGCGCTGAAGTCCCTGCGCGACCTGGCCGCGGCGAAGCAGGGGTAGTCCGGCGGGGGGCCGGCGCCCAGCCGGGGCGCAGCTGGGGCGGGGCGCAGCTGGGGCGCGGCC
>NZ_JBBEOI010000175.1 GCF_037860755.1 Aquipuribacter hungaricus
GGCGGGGCGGGGGCCTCGGGCTCGACGCCGTCGCGGTCGGCGGCCGGGCTGCGGCCGGCCAGCACGAACGACGCCGCCACCGCGTGCGAGGCGGTCGCCACGACCGGCGACCCGTCACGGGGGCAGCACGCGGGGTCCGGGCAGAGCAGGGAGCGGAACCGGCCCGGCCCGACGAGCAGGACGTCGAGGACGTCGAGGGGTCCGTCCGGCCAGGGCGCGTCCACGTCGGCGTCCGCGTCGGCGTCCGCGTCCGGCCACGCCCCGTCCGGGCCGGCCGTGCCGTCCGCCCAGGGCGGGTCCAGGACGTCGAGGACCCGCCGGACCGCGTCCTCGCCGAGGTCGGCCGGCTCGACGTCGGCGTAGACCACGGCGAGCGCGCGGTCGCAGCCGTTGCGGCGCAGCACCTGCGACGCGTGCTGCCAGACCGCCGCCAGGACGCCGCCGTCGTCCCCTGCCCGCTCGCCGTCACCGTCACCGGCCCTCCCGCCGCCGCCGGTGCCGAGGACGGCGCTGGTCGGCAGGTCCGCCCGCAGCGTCGGCCCGACGCCACGGTCCCCGTCCACCCCGACGACGACGAGCGAGCGCCTCGGCGTGAAGCCCAGCAGGTAGGGCACGGCCGCGACCACCCCCGCGGGGTCCTGGAGGCGGACCGTCGGGACGGCGGGGCGCGGGCGGGGCAGGTGGTCGGCAGGTCGGGTCGTCATGCCCCGAGCCTGCGGCGGCCGGCAGCCCTCGGACGGGGCCTCTGCCGCCTGTGGACAGCGCCGCGGACCTGGGGACGGTGGCCCGGCCGGTCAGTCCGCCGGGCCCCACGACGGCAGACCGGGCGGCGGCCGGCTCAGCGCAGGACGTCCCCGTCGACGACCTTGCTCTCCGCGTCCTCCCAGGCCAGGAAGCCGTCGACCTCGGCGAGGACGGCGCCCGCGACCCAGGCGGCCACCAGAGCGTCGTCGGCCATGCCGAACACCCCGAGCAGCACCTCGGGCACGAGGTCCACGGGCGACACCACGTACAGCGCACCGACGGCGAGGCCGAGCACCCGCTGCCGGTCCCAGCCGCGGTACGTCCCGCCCCTCGCCGCGCGGACGAGCCGGGGCAGCGCCGCCAGCCGGTCCCCCACGCTGTGGGTGCTGTCGCCGCGCACCGTCTCGAGCAGCACCTTCAGGGCCGCCGCACGTCCAGGCCTCATCGACGTCTCCCGCGCTCGTGGACCGGCCGGCGCCGGGTCCTCCCCGTCACGGTACGCCCGGTAGCGAGCACGTCCTCAGCCCAGGGCGGCGAGCTCGCGGGCCAGGTCGTCCAGCCCGAGCGCGCCCGTGCCCAGGGCGGCCATGTGCCAGGCCCTGAGGTCGAGCTCGCGGCCCTCGCTCGCCGCACGGGCCCGGGCGGCCTCGCGGCCGGCGAGCCAGGCCCGCTCCCCGAGCTTGTAGCTGATCGCCTGGCCGGGCATGCCGAGGTAGCGGACCACCTCGGAGTCAATGAAGGCCTGCGTCATGCCGGTCCGCTCGCCGAGGAAGCGGCCCGCGAGCTCGGGCGTCCAGCGCTGCCCCGGGGCGAACACCGGCAGGCCGTGCTGGTCGTCGGGGACGGTGAGCCCCAGGTGCATGCCGATGTCGACCACCACCCGGGCGGCCCGCAGCGCCTGCGCCGACAGGTAGCCCATGAGGTGCCCCGGGTCGGTGAGGTAGCCGAGCTCGTCCATGAGCCGCTCGGCGTACAGCGCCCAGCCCTCGGTGGCGGCGGAGACCGAGCCGGTCGAGGTCTGGAACATCGACAGCTCGCCGGACAGGTAGGCCCACTGCGCCAGCTGCAGGTGGTGGCCCGGGACGCCCTCGTGGTACCAGGTGGACACCAGGTCCCACATCGGAAACCGCTCGCGGCCGAGGGTCGGCAGCCAGGTCCGACCGGGACGGACCAGGTCGAGGCTGGGGCGCGAGTAGTACGGCGCCGCCGCGGACCCCGGGGGCGCGATCATCGCCTCGACCCTGCGGATGGGCTCGGCGATGTCGAAGTGGCGCCCGTCGAGCTCCTCGACCGCCGTGTCCATCATCTGCTGCAGCCGCTGCCGCACCTCCTCGACGCCGTCGACGGCCTCGCCGTGCGCCTCGAGGTGGTCCATGGCCTCCTTGGGGGTGGACCCCGGGAGCACCTGCCCGGCGACCTCGACCATGCGGGCGTGGATGGCGGCCAGGTCGCGCCAGCCCCAGCCGTAGGCCTCCAGCGGGTCGATGTCCGAGCCCGTCCAGCGGCGCGCCCCGACGAGGTACCGCTCGCGCCCCACGGCGTCCGGGGCGTCCTGGACGACGGGCAGGTACTGCTCGGCCAGCAGCGTGCGCAGCGCGAGGACACCGCGCTGCGCCGACTGCCCGGCCTCCTGGGCCTGCTGCCGCAGCCCGGCGGGGACGTCCTCCTCGCACCGGTCGAGCAGGCCGGCCAGGTGCTCGGCGTACCAGCCTCTCCCCTGCCCGACCGCCGCCCAGGCGTCCAGCTGGTCGAGGACGGCGGTGACCTGCGCGGGACCGCCGGGCAGGCCCTGCTCCAGCCCGTGCAGGAGGGTGGCGCCGTACTCGGCGTAGGCCCGCTCGACGAGGGCGACCCGCCGGACCGCCACCCCCACCTGCTCCGCCGTCGCGCCGGGCAGCAGCACGACGGCGGTGCGGACGGCCTGGACGGGCGAGAACAGCGTGCCGAGGGAGCGGAGGTGCTCCCCGGCGTCGTGGGCGGCCAGGGCGGCGCCGAGGCGCTCCCGCAGCAGCGCGGCGCAGCGGCGCTCGGCGTCGACGTCGGCGCGGACCAGCCCCTGCTCGACGAGGGCGTCGAGGTCGGCGAGCGTCGAGCGCTGCAGCGCGGCCAGGTCGTCGGCCGCCCCGGGGGTGAGCCTGGGCAGCCCGTCGGCGAGCGGGTCGGTGCCCAGGGCGGTGGCCAGCGAGGGGTCCAGCTCGGTGCACGCGCGCACGTAGTCGTCGGCCACCCGGCGGACGGCGCGCGCGTCGGGTCCGGCCGGGGTCTGGGAGGTCGTCGCGTCGGTGGTCACGGTCGGCCATGCAAGCACGGGCGCGGCGGCGACGCCCGTGCGCGCGCCCGGGACGGCGTGCCGCTCAGACGAAGGTGTGCTTGCTGTGGTGCCAGCCCGCGCCGCCCCGCCGGCGCACGTCGGAGGCCGCGGTGTCGGCCGCGGCGACGAGCTCCTCGCCGACGGCGGGCGCGTGCTCGGTGCCGGAGCAGGGACGGGCCGCCGAGCCCACGCTGGCGGTGACCCGGCCCCGCGCGGTGCCGGGGGCGGGCACGTCGACGCAGGCGCACACCCGGGCCGCCACACGGGAGATCTCCAGCTCGTGGACGTCCTCGCAGACGAGCAGGAACGCGTCCTCCCCCACCCGGGCCAGGGTGTCGCCGAGGCGGATGGTGCGCCGCAGCCGGGTGCTCACCTCGACCAGGACCGAGTCGCCGGCGGCGGGCCCGTGCTGGGCGACGAGGTCCTCCAGGCCGTCCAGGACGATCCACACCACGCCCACCGACCGCCCGGTGCGCGTCGAGCGCTCCAGGGCGTTGACCAGCCGGTCGACGGCCAGGTCGGTGGGGCGCAGGCCGGTCAGCCCGTCGTCGGCGGGGACGCCGTGCCCGGCCCCCGGGGCCGCGACGGCCCGCTCGGCCTCGACGTGCACGACCAGGGTGGCGGGGTCGGTGCCGGGGGTGCCGTCGGCGCCGACCGCGGACGCCGTCAGCCGGACCGCGACGGTCGAGCCGTCGCCGGAGGCGTAGCCGGCGGGCCCGTGCCAGGCCTCGCGCCGGCCGGTGGCGACCTCGCGCAGGCCGTCGAGGACGTCGTCGCGCCCGGGCCCGACGAGCAGGTCCTCGTGGCGCCGGTGCGCCAGCGCGCCCCTGGCCTGGCCGAGAAGGCGCAGCGCGGCGTCGTTGACGGTCTGCCAGGACCCGTCCGGCGCCAGCACGAGGACACCGGTCGGGGACTGCTCGAGGACCCGGCGGAGGGTCTGACCGGCCAGGTCGACGTGCTGCTCGTCGCGGGCCAGGTCGTCGGCGGGGCGGGTGACCGAGCGCAGCTCGACGAGGCGGCCGGTGCCGGGGTCCAGGTGCCCGGACAGCACGGACTCCACGAGCCGGTGCGCGCCGTCGGCGCCCTGCACCCGGTAGCGGACGGTCGCCGTGTCCCCCGCCGCGGCGGCGGCGTGCGCGGCGTCCACCCGGCCGCTGTCGGCGCGGTGGACGAGGTCGTGCAGCGGGCGGCCCACGAGGTCGGCGGGCGCGTGCCCGAGGTCGTCGGAAGCCCGGTCGGAGACCCAGGTCCAGGTCCCGTCGGCGGCGTGCAGGCCGACGGTCTCGCGGGCGAGCGCGGCGACCGTGGCCAGCCTCCCCTCGACCTCGGCGAGCGCGGCCCCGGCGACGACGGCGTCGTGCTCGTCGGCCAGCACGACGTGCGCCTCGGACAGGTTCGCGTCGGTCCAGCGCATCCCCAGGCGGGTCCAGCGGCGCTCCCCGCCCCGGCGGCGCACCCGCACCCGCATCACGGCGACCTCGCCGAAGGGCAGGCCGTCCAGGCGTGCCTTGACGGCGGGCCGGTCGGCCGGGGACACGAGCTCGACGACGGAGCAGCCGACGACGTCGTCGACGGGCCGGCCGAGGACGTCCTCGCAGGCCTCCGACGCCCCGACGACGCGGCCCCAGCGGGACACGCGCAGCAGGACGTCGCGCTCGGGGGCGAGCAGCCGGCGGCTCCGCACGCTCTCCACGGCCAGGGCGAACCCGGCGTGGACCTGGCTGGTCACGTCGCCGACGAGCGCGCCGACGACCGTGGGCCCGGTGCCGGCGAGCATGACGACGTCGAAGCGCAGCCACCGCAGCCCGTCGGCCTCCTGGAGCCCGACGAGGGTGCCGTGGCGCGGCCGGCCGTCCGACAGCACCTGCATGACGGGGTGCTCGTGGCCGGCGAGCGGGCGGCCGTCCTGCCGGACGAGGGTCCAGGACGGGTCGTGCCAGGTGCGTCCGATGACCTCGTGCACACCCACGCGCAGCGCCCCGGCGGCGGTCTCGTCGGCGGCGGTGACGCGGCCGACGCTGTCGTGCAGCAGGACCCCCTGGCCCAGTGCGGCGACCATCGCCGCCGCCGGTGCTGTGGTCCCTGGTGCGTGCGCGGCACCGGTGAGCCCGGGCGTGCCCTCGGGGCGGGGCCGGGCCGCGGGCACGAGGGAGGTGTCCGTCACCCCTGCAGCGTCGGCGTGACGGCTCGGCCGCTTGAGCGGCGCCGCCCCGGCGACCGGGTGACGGTGCTCAGGCGGTCGCGCGCTCCAGCAGCCGGAGCAGGGCGGCCGCGTAGGCCTCGACGGCGGTGCCCGCGTGCTCGGTGGTCTCCTGCTCGTCGCCGGGCAGGACGACGGTCACCTGGAGACGGTCGTCACCGTCTGCGCCGGCGGCTCGCTCGAGCCGGCGAAAGGTCCCGCCCAGCAGGCGGCGCAGCTGCTCCTCCGACGGCAGCCACAGCGTCTGCTCGGTCCCGACGCTGTCCAGCGCCCACTCCACGGTGCCGTTGAACCCGATGACGGGGCCGGACGGGAACTGGTGGACGTCGGCGACCATGTCGGAGACGACGAACACCTCGGCGTCCATGTCGCGGTCGGCCAGGACGAACCGGTCCCCCACGGTCGGGTCCCAGCGCAGCCCGGTCTCGCGGAGCCGGCGGGCCAGCGGCACGGGGACGAGCTGGGCGGCGTCCAGGGCGCGCACGCTCACCGGCCGCTCCCCCCGGCCCCCGCCCCCGGCTGACCCGGCTGACCGGGCTGACCGGGCTGACCGGGCTGACCGGGCTGACCGGGCTGGCCGGTGCCGTCCGTGCCCCGCTCCTTGTCGTTCTGGGCGAGGAACCGCTCGAGCTCGGCCCCCAGCTCGTCGCCGTCGGGCAGGTCGTTGCGCAGGTCGGCACCGGCGGACTCCGCCAGGTTGTCGTACTGCTCCTCCAGCGCGGTGACGACGGCGCTGACCTCGCTGCTCTTGGCGACCTCGGCGTCGATGTCGGCGCGGGTCTGGACCGCCCGCACCTTGAGCCCGTCGACGTCGATCGGGACGCCGCTCACCTGCGACAGGTGCTCCAGCAGGACGGCGGCGGCGTCCGGGTACTCCGAGGCGGCGACGTAGTGCGGGACGTTGACGGTGAACGCCATGGCGTCGACCCCGGCCTCGCCGAGGCGCAGCTCGAGGAAGCCGCCGACGTTGCCGGGCACCCGGACCTGGCCGACCCACGCCCGGCGGCCGCGGACGAGCTCGGCCCGCGTGCCGTGGGTGATGACCCCGGCGGGGCGGGTGTGCGGGACGCCCATGGGGATGGCCGACAGCCCGACGACGAGGCGCACCCCGAGGCGGCGGACCAGGTGCAGCACCGAGCGGGCGAAGCCCTCCCAGCGGTAGTCCGGCTCCACGCCGTGCAGCAGGAGCAGGGCGTGCCCGGGGTCGTCGTGGCGACGCAGCAGCGACAGCGTGATGAACGGGGCGTCGTAGCCGGTCCAGCGGTCGGTGTCGAAGTGCATGACGGGGCGGCGGCTGCGGTGGTCGACGAGGCCGTCGGCGTCGAACTGCGCGACGTCGACGCGCTGGTGGTCGGCGAGCAGGGCCTCCACGGCACCCGACGCGGCGGACCCGGCGTCGACGAAGCCCGCCAGGTGGTGCACGAGGACGAGGTCCCGCGGCACGTCGGCGAGGTCGGCGATGCCCGGTGCGTCGACGAGCGTGTAGAGCAGGTCGCTGTCGTGCTGCGGCACAGGGGTCCTCCGGGGTGGTGCAGGGCCCGCGGCTGCGGACCGTCCGGGGACGTCAACGCCGGCGCCCCGCCAGATGATCCCGCGGCCGGCCGCCGCGTGCCGGGCGGGGCTGCGGGGCAGGCTGCCCGGGTCCGCGGCTCAGCCGGGGAGGCAGGCACCCCCGCCGAGGCTGGCGAGCCCGGCCTGGTCCGACAGCGAGAACCCGTAGACCGACTGGTACGTGGGCGACATCAGCGAGAAGGGGTCGGCGCTGTGCCCGAGCCCCACGAGGTGCGCCAGCTCGTGGGACAGCACGGCGCCCGCCCGGCGTGAGCCCAGCTCCTGCGGCAGGTTGTCGGCGAACCACACCGCGTCGAGGACGACGGTGCCGCTCACCCAGGACAGCCGGTCGGCGGCGGGGTCCGCCGCCGGGCCGGCGACGCCGACAGCACCGCCCTGCAGCGGCGGGTACTCCCCCGCGTCGCTCCACGCGACGAGCACCGGCGACCAGCGGGCGCCGTAGCGGGCCGGGTCGGTGAGCGCCCGTGTGGTGGTCGGCGCCTCGTCGGTCTCGCCGTCGACGACGAAGACGAGCCCGGACGCCTCGCCCACCCGCGCCAGGGCGGTCTCGACGGCGGCACGGCCGCCGGGCGGCTCCCCCTGCGGGCGCACGACCACGTGCACGGGGCGGCAGGGGTCCCAGCGGACCGGCGCGCCGTCGTCGCCGGTGAGCAGGTGGACGTAGCCGCCCGGGTCCGGCACGTCCGGGGGCAGCCGCAGCGGCGCCGTGGCGACGTCGGCCGGCGCGGGCGGCGCGGCACCCAGCAGCGCGGGCGCCCGCTGCCAGG
>NZ_JBBEOI010000176.1 GCF_037860755.1 Aquipuribacter hungaricus
CCGCCATGGCCGCCCTCGGCCGCGTGGTCGGCACCACGGCCGACGACGCCGCGGCCTCCCGTGCCGGGCTCGGCCTGCCGCCGGCGGGGAACACCGTCCCGGCGGTGCCGGCGGGCGCCGAGGTCGTGGAGGGCGCGACGTTCCGGACCGCCAACGCCGACTTCTACCGCGTCGACACCGCGCTCACGGTCCCCCGCGAGGCGGCGGACACCTGGGTCGTGCGGGTGCACGGCCTCGTCGACCGCGAGCTCGAGCTCACCTGGGACCGGCTGACGCGCACCTTCGACGTAGTCGACCGCGAGATCACCATGGTCTGCGTCTCCAACCCGGTCGGCGGCACCCTGGCCGGCAACGCGGTGTGGCGGGGCGTCCGGCTGGCCGACGTGCTGGCCGAGGCCGGCGTCGACCCCACCGCGGACATGGTGCTGTCCACCTCGGTCGACGGCTGGACCGCCTCCACCCCGCTCGCCGCCCTCGTCGACAGCGACGACGCCATGCTCGCCTTCGGCATGAACGGCGAGCCGCTGCCCTTCGAGCACGGCTTCCCCGTCCGGATGGTCGTGCCCGGCCTGTACGGGTACGTCTCGGCGACCAAGTGGGTCACCGACCTGGAGGTCACGCGCTTCGCCGACGACGAGGCCTACTGGACCCCGCGCGGCTACGCCGCCGAGGCGCCGGTCAAGACCGCGTCGCGCATCGAGGTCCCGGAGTCCTTCGCCCAGCTGCCCGCCGGGACCGTCGTGGTGGCCGGCACCGCCTGGCACCCCGGTCTCGGGGTGGACGCCGTCGAGGTGCGCGTGGACGGCGGTGACTGGCAGCCGGCCCAGCTCGGCGAGGTCCCCGGTCCGACCACGTGGCGCCAGTGGCGCTACGAGTGGGCGGCCGAGCCCGGCCAGCACCGCCTCGAGGTCCGGGCCACCGACGCCGACGGCGAGGTGCAGACCGAGGAGCGGGCGGAGATCGCCCCCGACGGGTCCACCGGCTGGCACTCCGTCGTCGTCACGGTCGCCTGACCGGCGCCCGGCCCCACCGGTGACGGCGCCGGGACGGGGTCCCGACCGGACCGTGACCAGAACGTGACCGACCAGAGCCCCCCGGATGCATCCGGGAGCACCACCGGCGACGTACCCCACACAGGTGCACAGCCACCGCAGACCAGGCGCCCGACCGGCGCCGACCAGAAAACCCGGAGAGCCCGGGACACGAACCCGAAGGGAACCACCATGACCAAGCACCTGCGCCTCGCCCCCGTCGCCATCACCGCCGCCCTCGTCCTCGCCGCCTGCGGCGGGGGCACCGAGGAGGCCTCCGAGGCCACCGCCGACGCCGGTGCGGCCGTCGACTCCGCCACCGCGGAGCCGATGGAGGAGATGTCCGAGGAGCCCTCCATGGAGGAGTCCGAGCCCATGGCGTCGGAGTCCGGCGACATGGCCATGGCCGGCCCCGTGGGCCCCGGCTGCGAGGCCTTCGCCACCGAGATCGCCCCCGAGGGCGAGGGTTCCGTCGAGGGCATGAGCGACGACCCGGTCGCCGTCGCCGCCAGCAACAACCCGATCCTCACCCAGCTGACCGCTGCCGTGTCCGGTGGCATCAACCCCGAGGTCAACCTCGTCGACACCCTCAACGGCGCCGAGTTCACCGTCTTCGCCCCGGTCGACGAGGCCTTCGCCGCGCTCGACCCGGCCACGGTCGAGACGCTGAAGACCGACTCCGCGCTGCTCACGAGCATCCTCACCTACCACGTCGTCCCCGGGCAGATCGCGCCCGCCGACATCGTCGGCAGCCAGACCACCGTCCAGGGCGGCACCGTCGAGGTCGCCGGCACCCCGGAGGCGCTGACCGTCAACGGCGCCAACGTCATCTGCGGCGGCGTCACCACCGCCAACGCGACCGTGTACCTCATCGACGGCGTCCTCACCCCGGCCGCCTGATCCAGGTCGCACCGGCACAGACCCCCGGCCGGGGAGGCGGAGGGATGCCGCCCGCCCCGGCCGGGCCCCCGGGACAGGGGCGCACCACCCTGAACGACCCGTCCGCCTGAGCGTCCCGACGGCCCGTCGCACCCTTCCCGGTGCGGCGGGCCGTCGTCGTGCGCCCGGGGCGTCCTGCCGCGCGCGCGAGGCCACGACCAGCACCGATGCGCCGTCCGGGTGGCCCGGGCGCCTGTCCCCCTCGCCAGGACGAGGCGGGCGGTGTTTACTCATCGCTCGGGGGACGTGACAGACGGTGTGCGAGCACCGTCGGCGAGGAGGGTTCTGACGTGACCACCAGCTGTCCGTCGGCACCGGTCGACCTGCCAGAGGTCGTCAAGGTGGCAGAAGAGCTGGCCTCGGGGCTGAGGACGGACTACGACGACTGCGTCGAGCTCGTCCTGGCGGGGCTCCGGCAGCGCCTGGGCTTCGACGTGGCCTTCGTCGGCCAGTTCCGGGACGGGAACCGCGTCGTGGAGGCGGTCGACTCCGACCCCGAGGACGCGAGCATCCTCGAGGCCGGGCTGTCGGAGCCGCTGGAGCAGAGCTACTGCGCCCGGGTCGCCGACGGCCGCCTGCCGGAGTTCGTCCACGACGCCCGCGCCCAGCCGGCCGTCCAGGACCTGCCCGCCACCCGCGGCCTGCCGGTCGGGACGCACCTCAGCGTCCCGATCCGCTACAGCGACGGCGACGTCTACGGCACCCTGTGCGGCTTCACCCAGACCCCGGACCCCGGCATCCGCGAGCGCGACCTCGGGGTGATGCGCCTCGTCGCGCGCCTGCTGGCCCGCTACCTGGAGGGCGACCGGCTCCCCCGCCGCAGCCGCGAGCAGACCCGCGAGGACGTCGAGCAGGTCATCGACGCCGGCGGCCCGGCCGTGGTCTACCAACCGGTCCGGGACCTGGCCTCGATGGACGTCGTCGGGTACGAGGCCCTCAGCCGGTTCGGCGACGGCGCGCTGCCCGACGAGTGGTTCGCCCGCGCGGCCTCCGTCGGCATGGGCGTGGAGCTGGAGATCGCCGCGGTGCGCAAGGCGCTCACCCGCCTGCCCGACGTCCCGGGCCGCGCCTACCTGGCCGTCAACCTGTCCGCGGCCGCCATCTGCTCCGACGAGATGCCGAGGGCGCTCGGCCCCCTCGACCTGTCCGCGGTCGTCGTCGAGCTCACCGAGCAGACCGGCGTGACGGACTACGCCGCGATGCGCGAGCGGGTCGGCTGGCTGCGCGGGCGGGGCGGTCGCGTGGCGATCGACGACGCGGGCGCCGGCTACGCGGGCCTGCAGCGCATCCTCGAGATGTCGCCGGACGTCATCAAGCTCGACCGCGCCCTGGTGCACGACGTCGCCGAGGACGAGGCGCGCCAGGCGCTCGTCGCGGCGCTCACGTGGTTCGCCCGGCGGACCGGCGCCACCCTGGTGGCCGAGGGCGTCGAGACCTCGGCCGAGGTGGAGGTCCTGCGCCAGCTCGGCGTCCCGCTCGGCCAGGGCTACCACCTGGGGATGCCCGCCCTGCTCGACTGACGGGCGGGCCGACGATCTCGGGCCCCCTCGCACGTCCAGCACCGGACCGGGGAGCCGCGCCGACGATCTCGGGCCCCCTCGCACGTCCAGCCCCCTGGCCGGAGAAGCGCGCCGGCGGTCTCGGGCCCGCTCGCCCGACCGGGGTCCCCGCGGGCCGGGGGCGGGGCGACCTGCCAGCATCGCCGCGTGACCGACCGCGACCTCCTGGCCTACGACCGGGACGCCGTGCGCGTGGTGCGGGAGCCGTGGCTGGGCCGCGAGCAGCTGTCCTACGCGGACCCCCGCCCCCACGACGTCCTCGACGTCCTCGACCTCGCGGTGCACCGGCACCCCGACGCCGTCGCCGTGGTCGACGCCCTCACCGGACGCGCGCGCACGGTCGCGGGGCTGGCGGACGACGTCGCCGTCACGACGGCCGCGCTGCGGGGGGCGGGGGTGAAGCCCGGCGACGGGGTCGGGCTGGCCGCGGCCAACTCCGGCGCGCACCTGGCGACGATCCTCGCGTGCGCGGCGACGGGCGCCGTCGCGGTCGGGCTGTCGTCCCGGCTGGCGACGCCGCAGTGGCGCTACCAGCTCGAGCACTCCGGCTGCCGGCTGCTGGTCCACGACGACAGCCACGCCGACCAGGCGCGGGACGCCGTGCAGGGGCTCGACGGGGTGCGCGCCGCGGGCTGGCTCGGGACTTCCGGCGCCGCACCGGACACCGCCCCCGCCGCGGACGGGCGCTGGGCGGACCTGGCCCGCGACCGGGTGCCCGCCGACCCCGCCGCGGCGTACCAGGTCGTCTGGACCTCCGGGTCGACCGGCCGCCCCAAGGCGAGCCAGGTCGTCCACCGGGCGAGCGTCCACTCCGGGATCGCCTACGACCGGCTGCTGCGCCTGCAGCCCGGCGAGTCGAGCGGGGTGCTGTTCTCGCTGGGCTACATCAGCGCGATGCACGCCCACGTCGTGCCCGCCCTGCTGTCCGGGGCGCGCCTGGTCATGCTGCCGACCGGCTCGGCGCGGACCTGGGTGGAGCAGCTCGCGGCCTTCGACGTCGCCTTCGCCTACGCCGTGCCGTCCTGGTGGCAGGCGTCGCTGCGCGAGCCCGGGCTGGTCGGCGACCGGCTGCCGCTGCTGCGGCTGGCCGGCGCCGGCGGGTCGCCGTTCCCGGACGCCCTCCGCGACGGCCTCGCCGACCGGCTCCCCCGCACCACGCTGATGAACGTCTACGGGCTGTCCGAGACGCACTCCCCCGCGACGACGCTGCGCGGGCCCGCGATGTGGGCCCACCCCGGCGCAGCGGGGCGACCGCTCGAGGTCGTCGAGGTCGAGGTCCGCGACGAGCACGGCACCGTCCTGCCCGACGGCGAGCCGGGCGAGGTGTGGCTGGCGGGGTCCTTGCTGAGCACCGGGTACGCCGCCGACCCGGTCGCGACCGCCGCGGCCTACGTCGACGGGTGGCTGCGGACCGGTGACGTCGGTGTGCTCGAGCCGTCCCGCCCGCAGGACGGCGGGCAGGCCGGCGACCGGGCAGGAGAGGACGACGGCCCCGTGCTGCGCCTGCTCGACCGGGTCAAGGACCTGGTCAACCGGGCGGGCACCAAGGTGTACTCCGCCGAGGTCGAGCGCGTCCTCGACGAGCACCCGGCCGTCGTCGGCTCCGCCTGCGTGGCGGCGCCCGACCCGCGCAGCGGGGAGACGGTGGCGGTGTTCCTCGTGCGGGACCCGGACCTCCCCGCGCCGTCCGACGCCCAGGTGCGGGCGTGGGTCCGGGAGCGTCTGGGGACGGCGGCCGTGCCGAGCACCGTGCGCTGGGTGGACGAGCTGCCGCGGGGCGGGACGGGCAAGACCGACAAGGGGGCGCTCCGCGCGGCGCTCACGGTTCCGCAGGACCGCTGACACGCGGGACACTGGTCGGGTGACGACCACCCCGGACGGCTCCCCCGGCCCCACCAGCGACACCCCCGCGACCCCCGACGCGACCCCGGACGACGCGGCGACCCCTGCCGCGACCGCGGACGACGCGACAGCAGACGACGCCACGACCGACGACGCGACGACCACGGACGCGACGGCCGACGACGCGGGCAGCGACGGCGCGACCGCCGTCGGAGCGCCCACCGACGACGCGGCCGCCCCCGACGCGCCCACCGACGCGACGGGCGCCGACGCGACGGAGGGCGACGGTGGGTCCCACGACGAGCCCACCCTCCACTTCTCCGCGCTCGGCCTGCGCGACGAGCTGCTCGACGCCCTCGACCAGCTCGGCTACGAGGAGCCCACGCCGATCCAGGCCGAGGCCATCCCCGCCCTGCTCACCGGCACCGACCTGCTCGGCCAGGCGGCGACGGGCACCGGCAAGACCGCCGCGTTCGCCCTGCCGCTGCTGCAGCGCATCCGCGCCGACGGCGCCGCCCCCGGGGGCCGCAGCGCCCCGCTCGGCCTGATCCTCGTCCCGACCCGCGAGCTGTGCATGCAGGTCTCCGAGGCGCTGCACAAGTACGGCAAGCAGCTGGGCGTCCGCACGCTCCCGGTGTACGGCGGCCAGCCCGTCATGCGCCAGGTGCGCGAGCTCGAGCGCGGCGTCGACGTCGTCGTGGCCACCCCCGGCCGCGCGGTCGACCTCATCCAGCGCCGCAGCCTCGACCTGTCCGGCGTCAAGGTCGTCGTCCTCGACGAGGCGGACGAGATGCTCGACATGGGCTTCGCGGAGGAGCTCGAGCAGATCCTCGACGCCACCCCGCCCGCCCGGCAGACGGTGCTCTTCTCGGCCACGATGCCGCGCCGCCTGGACTCCATCACCCGCAAGCACCTGCGCGACCCGGTCCGGATCAGGATCGAGCGCGCCGCGCAGGTCGCGGGCGAGGCGCCGCAGGTCCGCCAGGTCGCCTACCTCGTCGACCGCGCGCACAAGACCGCCGCGCTCGGCCGCGTCCTCGACGTGGAGCAGCCGGTGGCGACCATCGTCTTCTGCCGCACCCGCGAGGAGGTGGAGACGCTCACCGAGACGCTCAACGGCCGCGGCTACCGTGCCGAGGCGCTGCACGGCGGCATGACCCAGGACCAGCGCGACAAGGTCATGGGCCGGGTCCGCAACCAGACCGCCGAGCTGCTCGTCGCCACCGACGTCGCCGCCCGCGGCCTGGACATCGACCACCTCACCCACGTCGTCAACTTCGACGTCCCCTCGGCCGCCGAGGCCTACGTCCACCGCACCGGCCGCGTCGGCCGCAGCGGCCGCGAGGGCGTCGCGATCACGCTGGCCGCCCCCCGCGAGCAGCGGCTGCTCCAGCAGGTCGAGCGGCTCACCGGCCGCCGGATCTCCATCGAGACGCTGCCGACGGTGGCGGACCTGCGCGCCCGCCGCCTCGAGGGCACCGTCGCCGCGCTGCGCGAGGCGCTGGGCCGCGACGACCTGCAGGACTTCCGCGACGTCGAGGGCCTCGTGCTCGACGACGCCCCCGCCGGCACGGACCGCGACCAGCTGCTGCTGGCAGCCATCGCCATGGCGCACGCGGCCCGCACCGGTGCCGTCGACGAGCAGGACATCCCGTCCTTCACCGCCCAGCGCGTGCCCCGAGGCGGCGACTACTCCGGCCACGGCCGGGACGCCGCGTTCGGCGGCCGCAGCGCCGGTGCACCCGCCGGCGCCGGCGGGCCCTCGCGCGACGCGGGTCCCGGACCCGGCAAGACGCGGCTGTTCATCAGCCTCGGCCGCGCCGGCGGGATGCGCCCGCAGGACGTCGTCGGCTCCATCGCCAACGAGTCCGACCTCACGGGCAAGGACATCGGCCCGATCGTCATCGCCGAGCGGTTCTCGCTCGTCGACGTCCCCGACGAGGCCGCGACCGGCGTCATCCACGCCCTGCAGGCCACCCGCGTCAAGGGGCGCAAGGTCCAGGTCCGGCGCGACCGCGGCCCGGGTGCCGGCGGCGGCGAGGAGGGCGGCGACCGCCCCGAGCGCGCCGACCGCGGGTACGCCGG
>NZ_JBBEOI010000177.1 GCF_037860755.1 Aquipuribacter hungaricus
GGGCGCGGTGGCTCCGGCCCGGGCAGCGCAGGGGCGCCCGGCGGGCGTACCGTCGCGCCGTGGGACGGGTGCGCCTCGACGCCGCTGGGCGCGGCACGGACGGCACGGCGCGGGCGGACGGGTCCTGGCGCGGCCGCCGCGTCCTCATGCTCTCGGTGCACACCTCCCCGCTGGAGCAGCCCGGCACGGGCGACGCGGGCGGCATGAACGTCTACGTCGTCGAGCTGTCGCGGCGCCTGGCCGCCCTGGGCGTCGAGGTCGAGGTGTTCACCCGGCGCACGTCCGGCGCGCAGGCCGACCTCGTCGAGCTGTCGCCGGGGGTGCTGGTGCGCCACGTCGACGCCGGGCCGTACGAGGGCCTGGCCAAGGAGGAGCTGCCGGGGCAGCTGTGCGCCTTCACCGCCGGGCTCATGCGCGCGGCGGCGGCGGCGGCCGACGGTCACTACGACCTCGTCCACAGCCACTACTGGCTGTCGGGCCAGGTGGGCTGGCTGTTCGCCGAGCGCTGGGGCGTCCCGCTCGTCCACACCATGCACACCATGGCGAAGGTGAAGAACGCCGCCCTCGCCGAGGGGGACGTGCCCGAACCGCGCGGCCGCGTCATCGGCGAGCAGCAGGTGGTCGACGCCGCCGACCGGCTGGTGGCGAACACCGCCGAGGAGGCCGCGGACCTGGTCTCCCACTACGGCGCCGACCCCGACCGGGTGGGCGCGGTGCCCCCCGGGGTCGACCTCGAGCTGTTCTCCCCCGGCGACCGCGCCGCGGCACGCGCCCGCCTGGGCCTGCCCGCCGACGCCGACGTCCTGCTCTTCGTCGGGCGGATCCAGCCCCTCAAGGGCCCCGACGTCCTCGTCGCTGCCGCGGCCCGGATGCGTGCCCGGCGCGGGGCCGGCGACCGCCCCCTCGTCGTCGCCGTCCTCGGCGGGCCGTCCGGCTCCGGGCTGGCCCGGCCCACGGCGCTGCTGGACCAGGCCGCTCAGCTCGGCGTCGGCGACGTCCTCCTCACCCGTCCCCCGGTCGCGCGGGCCGAGCTCGCCGACTGGTACCGCGCCGCCGACCTGGTCACCGTGCCCTCGCACAACGAGTCGTTCGGCCTGGTCGCCCTCGAGGCGCAGGCCTGCGGCACCCCCGTGGTGGCCGCATCGGTCGGCGGGCTGCGCCGCGCGGTCTCCGACGGGGTGTCCGGCGTCCTCGTCCCCGGCCACGACCCGGGCCGCTGGGCCGTGGAGCTCGACGTGCTGCTCGCCGACCCCGGCCGGCGGGCGGCGATGGGGCGGTCCGCCGTGGCGCACGCGTCGGGCTTCGGCTGGGACCGCACCGCGCAGCGCGTGCTGCGGGAGTACGACCGGGCCGCGGCCACCTTCGCCCACCGGCGTCCCGCGCCGCTGCCCCTGCTCGAGGCCTCCGGGTGAGGCGGACGGCCCCGCCCGGTCCCGAGGCCGCCGCGGCCCTGGCCGCGCTGCGGACCTGGCTGCAGGACACCGGGGTCGACGCCGACGACGGCCTGCGCCCCGGCGAGGTCGTGGTGCGCCTGCCCGGCGAGCACCGCCTGGTCACCACCGTCTCGGTCCTGGTCGGCGCCCACACGGTGTCGGTGTCGGCGTTCGTCGTCCGCCACGCCGAGGAGAACGCCGAGGAGGTGATGCGCTGGCTGCTGCGGCGCAACACCCGCCTGCGCGGCATCGCCTTCGCCCTGGACCCGGACGACGACGTCTACCTGGTCGGGCGCCTGCCCACCGCCGCCGTCACCCCGGCCGTCCTCGACGACCTCATGGGCGCGGTGCTCGACACCGCCGACGGCGCGTTCGACACCCTGCTCGGCCTGGGCTTCGCGGCCTCCATCCGGCGCGAGGCCGCCTGGCGGGCCGCCCGCGGCCTCGACACGGCCAACCTCGCCGCGTTCCAGCGCCTGGTCCACGACGGCGACGACAGCGACGACCGTCTGAGCGACGGAGACCAGAACGACGGCCGCGGCGGGGCGGACGAGGTCGACGCCACCTGAGCCGGGGCTGGCAGGATCGGGCCATGACCGAGACCTTCACCCTCGTCCTGCTGCGGCACGGCGAGAGCGAGTGGAACGCCAAGAACCTCTTCACCGGCTGGGTGGACGTGCCGCTGTCCGACAAGGGCCGCGGAGAGGCCGCGACCGCCGGCCGCCAGCTGGCCGAGGCCGGCCTGCTGCCGGACGTCGTGCACACCTCGCTGCTGCGCCGGGCGATCACCACCGCCCACCTGGCCCTGGACGCCGCGGACCGCCACTGGATCCCGGTGCGCCGCAGCTGGCGGCTCAACGAGCGCCACTACGGCGCCCTGCAGGGCAAGGACAAGAAGCAGACGCTGGCGGAGTTCGGCGAGGAGCAGTTCATGCTCTGGCGCCGCTCCTACGACACCCCGCCGCCGCCCATCGCCCCCGACGACGAGTTCGCCCCCACCGGGGACCCCCGCTACGCCGAGCTCGGCGACGACCTGCCCACCTCGGAGTGCCTCGAGGACGTCGTGGCCCGGATGCTGCCCTACTGGGCCTCCGACGTCGTGCCGGACCTGCGGGCCGGCCGGACCACGCTGCTGGCCGCCCACGGCAACTCGCTGCGGGCCCTGGTCAAGCACCTGGACGGGATCGACGACGACACCATCGCGGGCCTCAACATCCCCACCGGGATCCCGCTGGTCTACACGCTGCACGAGGTCGACGGCGAGCTCGTCCCGACCGAGCGCGGCGGGCGCTACCTCGACCCCGCGGCGGCCGCCGAGGCCGCCGCCGCGGTCGCGAACCAGGGCCGCTAGGTCAGGAGCGGGCGGCGGGCGGCCCGCCCGGTGCCGGGGGGAACCCCGTGCCGGGCGGGAAGCCCAGGCCCGGGGTGCCCGGGCTGCTGGCGCGGTCCGGGTCCTCCCCGGTGATCTGGTAGACGACCTGGTTGGCCACGTTGACCGCGTGGTCGGCGAACCGCTCGTAGAAGCGGCCGATGAGCGTGACGTCGATGGCCACCGACACCGGCTCGTCCCACCGGGTGCTCAGCATCACGGTGAACAGCTCGCGGTGCAGGCGGTCCATCTCGTCGTCGATCCGGTCAACCTCGCGGGCCAGCCGCGCGTCGTGGCGGGCGAGCACGTCCCCGGTCTTGAACGCGATCCGCTCGGCGACCTCGCCCATCTGCGAGATGTGCCGCGTGACGGCCTCCGGGACGACCGGCTCGGGGTACTTCAGCCGGGTGACCTGCGCGAGGTGCCGGGCCAGGTCCCCCATGCGCTCGAGGTCCGCGGTCACCCGCAGCCCGGACACGAGCCGGCGCAGGTCCCGCCCGAGCGCGCCGTGCTTGGTCATCATGACGACGATCTGGTCGTCCAGGGACCACTGCCAGGAGTCCATGCGCTCGTCGTCGGCGATGACCGACTCCGCCATCTCCAGGTCGCCGTTGAGCAGCGCGAAGGACGCCCGGGAGATCGCCGTCGCGGCGAGCCCCGTCATCTCGACCATCCCGGAGGTCAGGGAGGCGAGGTCCTCGTCGAAGCGCGTCATGATGCGGTCCATCCTCGCCCATGCTGCCGCCGTTGTCAGGACGGCGCAGCCCCCTGCGGGCCGTAGTCTGACCGGTCGTGACCCCGGACCTCGTGCTGGCGGTGGTGGCGGCCTCGGTGGCCGGCGTCGTCGCCCTGGTCGTGGCCTACGCGCTCGGGGTGCGCAGCAGCCTGGAGACCCGCGGGGCGCGGCGCGCGCGCACCCGTGACACCGAGCTCGCCGCGACCGCGTTCGCGGCGGCCGGCCTGCCCGTCCTCGTCGTCGCCGTGGACGGCCGGGTGCTCCACCGCTCCGACGAGGCGCTGCGGCTCGGGCTCGTGCGCGGCGGGTACCTGGCCCACGCGGAGATGCGGGAGCTCGTCGCCTCGCGCCTGGCCGGGGAGCCCCGCCGCGCGGCCGGCACCGTCCCGCTCGTCCTGCCCCGCGGGCCCGTCGGCGAGGGCCACCTCGAGGTCCGGGTGACCCCGCGGCAGCTCGACGCCGGCCACCTGCTGCTGGAGGTCGAGAACCGCAGCGAGGCCATGCGGGTGGAGGACGTGCGACGGGACTTCGTCGTCAACGTCAGCCACGAGCTCAAGACCCCCGTCGGCGCTATCAGCGTCCTCGCCGAGACGCTCGAGGACGCCGCGGACGACCCGCCCACGGTGCGCCGCTTCGCCGCCCGGATCCGCCAGGAGTGCGCCCGGCTGCAGGTGCTCGTCACCGACGTGCTCGAGCTGTCCCGGGTGCAGGTGGTCGACGGCACGCCCCGCCACGACGACGTGGAGATGGGCGCCGTCGTCGCGCAGGCCGCGAGCGAGGTCCGGCAGCGCGCCGAGGACAACCGCATCGAGCTCGCCGTGCACGCCCCGCCCGGCGCCGTCGTCGTCGGCGACGAGGACCTGCTCACCACCGCGGTGCGGAACCTCCTCGTCAACGCCATCGCCTACTCCCCCGAGGGCACGAAGGTGTCGGTGTCGGTCGCCCGGCGCGAGGGCCTCGTGCTCGTCCAGGTCACCGACCGGGGACTCGGCATCCCGGTGCAGGAGCAGGCGCGCGTCTTCGAGCGCTTCTACCGCGTCGACCCCGCCCGGTCCCGGCGCACCGGCGGCACGGGGCTCGGCCTGGCCATCGTCAAGCACGTCGTCGACAACCACGGCGGCGACGTGCAGGTGTGGAGCCGTCCGGGCCAGGGCTCCACGTTCACCGTCCGGCTGCCCGACGCGGGCGCCGCGCTGCCGGGCCTGCCCGCGGCACCGGCGACGCCGGCCTCGAGACCCGCACCGAGGTCCGCGCCGCCGACTGCGTCCCCGTCCACCCCGTCCGTCCCGCACCCCGGAGGCACCCCGTGACCCGCATCCTCCTCGTCGAGGACGAGCCGTCGTTCTCCGACGCCCTCAGCTACCAGCTCGGGCGCGAGGGGTACGAGGTGAGCGTCGCCGAGACCGGCGACGACGGCCTGGCCCTGTTCGAGCGCGACGGCGCCGACCTCGTCCTGCTCGACCTCATGCTCCCGGGCACGCCGGGGACCGAGGTCTGCCGCCGGCTCCGGGCCCGCAGCCGGGTGCCGATCATCATGCTCACCGCCAAGGACGGCGAGGTCGACAAGGTCGTGGGCCTCGAGCTCGGCGCCGACGACTACGTCACCAAGCCGTACTCGGTCCGCGAGCTCGTCGCCCGGATCCGCGCCGTGCTGCGACGGGGCGAGGACGACGGCACGCACCAGGAGTCGCTCGTCTCTGCCGGGCCGGTGCGGATGGACGTCGACCGGCACGTCGTCACCGTCGACGGCACGACGGTCGCGCTGCCGCTCAAGGAGTTCGAGCTGCTCGAGCTGCTGGTGCGCAACGCCGACCGGGTGCTCACGCGCGGGCAGATCATCGACCGGGTGTGGGGCGCGGACTACGTCGGCGACACCAAGACCCTCGACGTCCACGTCAAGCGGCTGCGGTCCAAGGTGGAGCCGCACCCGTCCCGGCCGCGGCACATCGTCACGGTGCGGGGGCTGGGCTACAAGTTCGAGACCTGAGCCCGGCGGGCGGCGCCGGGCGACCCCGGCGCGCCCGCGGTCGGGCGGGTCAGCCCTGCCCGGCGGGGTCGGACGGCTCGGCGACACCGAGCTCGCCCGGCGCGGCAGAGGACTCGCCGCTGGGCTCGCCGCTGGGCTCCGCGGAGGACCCGTCGGTCGGCTCGCCCGACGGCTCGGCGCCGGAGCCCTCCTGCTCCTCGGACTCCTCCTGCTCGTCCACGGCGGCGTCCTGCTCCGAGCCGTCCCCGTCCGAGGTGTCGCCGGGGGCGTAGCCGTCGTA
Source organism: Aquipuribacter hungaricus (assembly GCF_037860755.1). Classification (NCBI taxonomy): domain Bacteria; kingdom Bacillati; phylum Actinomycetota; class Actinomycetes; order Micrococcales; family Intrasporangiaceae; genus Aquipuribacter; species Aquipuribacter hungaricus. The sequence continues at coordinate 5,806 of NZ_JBBEOI010000177.1, forward strand.
CGCGCCGGTGGGCGGCAGGACCGGGACCTGCAGGACCGCGCTGCCCGCGGGCGCCGTGACGGTCAGCTCGAGGTTGCCGCCCGAGGCCGGCTCCACCTCGTCGATCTCCACGACCTCCGACGCGATCGAGCCGATCTCACCGTCGGGACGGTCCTGCTCGGTGCCGAGCGCCACGCTCACCCCGACCGGGACGTCGACCTCGACGCTGGTCTCGCCGACCTCCAGGGAGACGGTGACGTCCTCCTGGCCCCGGTTGACCAGGGCGCCGACGAGCAGGCCGGGCTCGCCCTCGCCCTCGGACACCACGAGCATGTTGCGGACGAGCACCTCGCCCAGCTCCGCCTGCAGGCCGTCGGCCGGGGCGTACGGCTGGATGGCCGTGTTGGGGGCGTTGAGCGAGCAGCCCGACAGCAGCAGGCCTGCCGACGTGACGGCGAGCAGGGCGGCGGGTCGGCGGCGCGCGGGCGTCAGGCTGGTCACCCCCCGATGCTAGCGAGACGTGGTCACCGGCTCCCCACCGACGCGGACCGGGGCCCGCGCACGGCACCCGGGAGCCGCCGCCACGAGGGGTCCGCACCCCTCTGCACCCCCTCTGCGCACCCGCGCGTAGCGGCGGGATCCTTCGATGTCAAGACCTCCTGACAGGTCACCCATGGCGCTGACCAGCACAGATGCCCCGAGGAGGGGTCCCCGGGGGGCCCTCCGGGTGTTACCCTGGTAACCGGAAAGGGGCATATGACTATGGCGTTTGCAGTGGGCGAGACAGTCGTCTATCCGCACCACGGGGCGGCCCTCATCGAGGCCGTCGAGACCCGGACCATCAAGGGGGTGGAGAAGGCGTACCTCGTCCTCAAGGTCGCACAGGGCGACCTGACGGTGAGGGTCCCCGCAGAGAACGTCGACCTGGTCGGCGTGCGCGACGCCGTCGGCAAGGACGGTCTGGACAAGGTCTTCTCCGTCCTCCGGTCCCCGCAGGCCGAGGAGCCGACCAACTGGTCGCGCCGCTTCAAGGCGAACCAGGAGAAGATCGCGTCGGGCGACGTGATCCGCGTCGCGGAGGTCATCCGTGACCTCCACCGCCGCGACGGCGACAAGGGCCTGTCGGCCGGCGAGAAGCGCATGCTCGCCAAGGCCCGCCAGATCCTCGTCTCCGAGCTCGCGCTCTGCGAGAAGACCGACGAGGTCGCCGCGGAGACCATGCTCGACGAGGTCCTGTCCTCCTGATCGGACAGCCCTGAGCACGGACGCGCCAGGACCCCCGGGTCCTGGCGCGTCCGCGTCCGGCCCACGACGCGGTGGGCGGGACACGGTGGGCCGTGCCGTCGGGTGCGTGCTCGTCGCCGGCGGGTCCGGCACCCGGCTCGGTCTCGGCGTGCCCAAGGCGCTCGCCGTCGCCGGCCGCTCGACGCTGCTCGAGCTGGCGGTGGCGGCGGTCGCCGCGGTCGACCCCGCGACCGGGTCGCGCGCGGTCGGCACCCTGGTCGTCGTGGTGCCCGCGGCCGAGCAGGACGCCTGCACGGCCATGGTCCGCCAGGCCTGGTCCGCCGCCGGCGCCCCGGGGGACCCGGTGGTCGTGCCGGGCGGCGCGGACCG
>NZ_JBBEOI010000178.1 GCF_037860755.1 Aquipuribacter hungaricus
CCGTCCGCGGCACCCGGGCCGCCCGAGGCGCTGGCGCCGGGTGCGCCCGAGCAGGTCGCGTGCCTCGTGGTCGGGACGTCCCGGGCCGGGCGCGCGTGGCTGCCCCGGGCACGGGTCCTCGTCCCCGGGCTCGACGTGCTGGCGGTCCGGACGGCGACCCCGCACGCCCGGGTCAGCACCGAGGCGGGCCTGGTGCAGGTGCAGCGGACCTCCCGGCACGGCGGCGGGCGGGTGGTGCGGCTGGAGGTGGCCGTCCGCGGACCGGAGCACCGGGGGACCTGGCGCAGCGTGGTCTGCGAGGTGGTGGTCGCCCCGCCCGCCGACGGCCGGGCTGCACCCGACGGCGGCGCGCACGGCGCCCGGAGGCTGGTGCGGGCGGACTAGTCTCGCCCCGTGGACGACGTGGCAGAGACGGCACGCGACCAGGTATCCGACACGGGCCGGTCGACCGAGCAGGACCCCGACGGGTCCGGGGACGGCGCGCGCCCGCCGCTGCGGGTGGTCATCGCCAAGCCGGGCCTGGACGGGCACGACCGCGGCGCCAAGGTCGTCGCGCGGGCGCTGCGCGACGCCGGCGTCGAGGTGGTCTACACCGGGCTGCACCAGACCCCGGAGCAGATCGTCGCCGCCGTGGTGCAGGAGGACGCCGACGCGGTCGGGCTGTCGGTCCTGTCCGGGGCGCACATGACGCTGTTCCCGCGGGTGGTCCAGCTGCTCAAGGACCAGGGCGCCGACGACGTCGTGGTGTTCGGCGGCGGGATCATCCCCGACGCCGACATCCCGCTGCTCAAGGAGCAGGGGGTGGCCATGGTGTTCACGCCGGGCACGACCATGGCGAGCATCGTGGACTGGGTGCGCGAGAACGTCTGAGCGACCGCCGGCGGGGGCCGTTCAGCCCTGACGGCCGAGCAGCCGCCAGGGGCGCGCGACGACGACGAACGCCACCGCCGCGGCCGCGAGCGGCCACCCGCCGATCCCGTCGAAGAACGACGCGCTGGCCTCGACCGGCGGCTGGGCGCCCCCAGCCTCGGCCCCGTCGCCCAGGACCATCCCCACGAGCCCCTGCAGGATCAGCACGATGCCCAGAGCCAGCGCCGCCGCCCGGACACCGTGGCGCCACAGGGGCCCCGGCTGCTGCCCGTCGCCCCGTCCCTGCCGGGGCGCCCCGTCCCCGTCCCCGTCGTCCGTGCCGTCCACGTCGCCCATGCCGTCCACGTCGTCTGTCATCTGCCCGCCTCAGAGCTTCTCGACGGGGGCGTAGCGGAGCAGGAGCTTCTTCTCCCCCAGGTCCCGGAAGTCGATGGTCGCCACCGCGCGGTCGCCCTCACCGGCCACCGTGACGACGCTGCCCATGCCGAACGAGTCGTGGCTGACCCGGTCGCCGGGCTCCAGGTGAACGACGTCGCGGGTGCCGGACGTGCGCACGCCGGGGCGCATCGCCACCCGGGCCATCGCCGGCGTGAGCGCCCGGCCGGTGCCGTAGGCCTGGGACCCGCTGCCCATCCCCATCCCGGCCGCCTCGACCGCGGAGGTGGAGCGCTTCCAGTCGAGGAGCTCGGGCGGCACCTCGTCGAGGAAACGGCTGGCGGGGAAGTACTGCGGCTGCCCCCACGCGCTGCGGACCCCGGCACGGCTCAGGTACAGCCGCTCGCGCGCCCGGGTGATGCCGACGTAGGCGAGCCGTCGCTCCTCGGCGATCCCCAGCGGGTCGTCGAGGGAGCGCATGTGGGGGAACGTGCCGTCCTCCATGCCGGACAGGAACACGACCGGGAACTCCAGCCCCTTGGCCGTGTGCAGCGTCATGAGCGTGACCTGGCCGGTGTCCTGCGGGCCCATGCCGTCCGGCCGGTCGGGGATGGCGTCGGAGTCCGCGACGAGCGAGGTCCGCTCGAGGAACTCCGCCAGGCTGCCGTCCGGGTTGGCCTGGTCGTACTCCGCGGCGACGCCGAGCAGCTCCGACAGGTTGTCCAGGCGGCCCTCGTCCTGCGGGTCGCGGCTGGTGCGCAGCTCGGCGAGGTACCCGGAGCGGTCGAGCACCGCGGCGAGGACCGCCTCCACGCTCGCCCCGGACTCCACGACCGTGCGCAGCTCGTCCATCATCTCGACGAAGGACGCCAGGCAGCTCGTCGAGCGGCTGGCGAGGCCCGGGACGTCGTCCAGGCGGGCGAGCGCGGCGCCGAAGCTGATCCGCTGGTTCTCCGCGTAGCCGGCGACCAGGGCCTCGGCGCGCTCCCCGATCCCCCGCTTGGGGACGTTGACGATGCGGCGCAGGTTGACGGAGTCGTCCGGGTTGGCCAGGGCCCGCAGGTACGCCATGGCGTCCTTGACCTCACGGCGCTCGTAGAAGCGGGTGCCGCCGACGACGACGTAGGGCACGCCGGTGCGGACGAGCACCTCCTCCATCGCCCGGGACTGGTTGTTGGTCCGGTAGAAGACCGCGACGTCGCCGTAGGAGTAGCCGTGCTCGTCACGCAGCCGGTCGATCTCCTCCACGACGAAGGCGGCCTCGTCGTGCTCGGAGTCCGCGACGTAGCCGATGATCTTGGGCCCCGCCCCCGAGGCGGTCCACAGCCGCTTGTCCTTGCGGCCGGGGTTGCGCGCGATGACGGCGTTCGCCGCGTCCAGCACCGTCTGCGTCGAGCGGTAGTTCTGCTCCAGCAGGACGACGTGGGCGTCGGGGTAGTCCGCCTCGAACTCCTCGATGTTGCGGATCGTCGCGCCGCGGAAGGCGTAGATCGACTGGTCCGCGTCGCCGACGACGGTGAGCTCGCTCGGCGGGACGGGCGGCGCGGAGCCGGTCGGGCGGGCCGCCTCGGCGTCGGCGAGGTCCTGGTCGGTGCCCGGCAGCTCCTTGTCGTAGCCGCCGACGAGCTCCCGGACCAGCGTGTACTGGGCGTGGTTGGTGTCCTGGTACTCGTCGACGAGGACGTGGCGGAAGCGGCGGCGGTAGTGCTCGGCGACCTCGGGGAACGCCTGGAACAGGTGGACCACCTGCATGATGAGGTCGTCGAAGTCCATGGCGTGCGCCTCGCGCAGGCGCCGGGTGTAGCCGCGGTAGACGTCGAGCAGGACGAGCTCGTCGGCGGTGCCGTCGACGACCTTCGCCGCGTAGGCGTCCGGGTCGAGAAGCTCGTTCTTGAGCGTGGAGATCCGGCCGGCGAGCGCGCGCGCCGGGTACTTCTTCGGGTCCAGGTCGAGGTCGCGGACCGTGATGGCGACCAGGCGCTGGGTGTCCGCGGCGTCGTAGATGGAGAACCCCGAGCGCAGCCCGAGCCGCGAGGACTCGTAGCGGAGGATGCGGACCGCGGCGGAGTGGAACGTCGAGACCCACATCGTCCGGGCGCGCGGGCCGACCAGCGCCTCGACGCGCTCGCGCATCTCGGCGGCGGCCTTGTTGGTGAACGTGATGGCCAGGACCTCGCCGGGGCGGACCCCGCGGGCGGCCAGCAGGTGGGCGATGCGGTAGGCCAGCACCCGGGTCTTGCCGGAGCCGGCGCCGGCCACGACGAGCAGGGGCGTGCCGGCGTGCGTGACCGCCTCGCGCTGGGCCGGGTTGAGGTCGGCGAGCAGGTCCTGCACCGGGGCCGCGGGGGGCCGGGCGGACAGGGGCCGGGGCTGGACCCCGCCGAGGACGGGGACCTCGGGGAGGTCGTCGAAGAGGGTGCTCATCTGGGTCCCGAGTCTACGGCGGCCCCCCGACGGGCAGGCGCCGCCGCACGCCGTGGCGGGCCCTGCCTGTGCACCCGTCCGGCGCAGCCGGCCTGTGGGCACAGGGGCAGCCGTCGGCGGACGTCGGAGCTCCGCCGTACGCTTGGTTGACACCGCAACGGTCAGGAGACCCCCGTGCCCAAGCCCGACACCGAGATCGAGCGCGCCCTAGTCGTGGGCGCCCACCCGGACGACATCGACTTCGGCAGCGCCGGGACGGTGGCCACCTGGGTCGACGCCGGTATCGAGGTGACGTACCTGCTGGTCACCCGTGGCGACCAGGGCGGGTTCGACGACACCCCCCGCGAGCAGATGGCCGCGATCCGCGAGGCCGAGCAGCGCGCCGCCGCCAAGGCCGTGGGCGTCACCGACGTCCGCTTCCTCGAGGGCTACCGCGACGGCTGGGTCGAGCCGACCCGCGAGCTCGAGCGCGACATCGCGCGCGTCATCCGCCAGGTCCGCCCCCAGCGCATGCTCATCCAGTCCCCGGAGCGCAACTACGAGCGCCTGCCCGCCTCGCACTCCGACCACCTGGCCACCGGGGAGGCGGCGATCCGCGCGATCTACCCGACGGCCCGCAACCCCTACGCCTGGCCGGAGCTGGTGAGCGACGAGGGCCTCGAGCCCTGGATCGTCACCGAGGTGTTCATCGTCGCCCACCCCGGCGCGGACCACGCCGTCGACGTCACGCACGCCTTCGACCGCAAGATCGCCGCGCTGCGCGAGCACCGCAGCCAGACCGAGCACATGGGCGACGAGCTCGAGCCGATGGTCCGCGACTGGCTCACCCGCAACGCCGGCGTCGGCGGCCTGCCGGACGGGCACCTCGCCGAGATGTACCTGGTGACCGAGCTGAGCTGAGCGCTCAGTCCGGCGCCCGCCGCCGGTCTGCCCGTCGGACGCCGTCACCCCGCCGGCGCACCCAGAGGGCAGGAGCGTGGTCATCGTGGCGAACGTCGACGGCGAGACCGAGGGCGAGGTCGTGCTCGACGGGCTCGGCTTCGCGGAGTCACCCCGCTGGCGCGACGGTGCGCTGTTCGTGCCGGACTGGGCCGCCGGCGAGGTGCACCGTGTCGGCCCGGACGGTCGGGCGGAGGTCGTGGCCCGCTGCGCCTCGTTCCCGCTGTGCGTCGACCTCGACGCCGCGGGGACCCTGCTCCTCGTCAGCTCCGGCACCTCGGAGCTCCTGCGGCAGGAGCTTGACGGCACGCTCGCCGTCCACGCGGACCTGTCGTCCGCCGGGTCGCCGCCCTGGAACGAGGTGCTCGTCGGCCCCGACGGGACCGCGTGGGTCGACGCGATTGGGTTCGCGTTCCCCGACGGCGACCCCCGGCCGGGCTACGTGGTCGCGGTGCGGCCCGACGGCTCGGTCGTCCGCGCCGCCGACGACCTGATGTTCCCCAACGGGATGGCGCTGGTCGACGGCCGCGCGACGCTGCTGGTCGCCGAGTCCTACCGCCACCGCATCACCGCCTTCGACGTCCGGCCCGACGGCGGCCTGGACGGGCGCCGGGTGTGGGCGGACCTCGGCGAGGGGACGCCGGACGGCGTCTGCGCCGACTCCGAGGGCGCGCTCTGGTACGCCGACGTCCCGGCGCAGCGGTGCGTGCGCGTGCGGGAGGGCGGCGAGGTCCTGGACGTCGTGACGACGGACCGGGGGTGCTTCTCCTGCGTCCTCGGCGGGGACGACGGACGGACGCTGTTCGTCGTCGGGCAGCGGTGGGGCGGACCGGACGAGGGGGCCAGCGGCCGGGTCCTGGCGGTCAGGGTCGGCGTGCCCGGCGTCACCGGCGCGGCCTGAGCCGGCTCAGCCGAGGAAGCGGTCGCTCCACAGCACGGCGACGCCGGTGTCGAGCAGCGCGAGCAGGCCGATGCCGTGCAGCAGGCCCCGGGGGATGCTGTCCTTGCGCCGGTTCACCCAGACCAGGACGGCGATCGCGAGGGCGACGACGAGCTTGACGGTGATCTTGGCGTCGTCGATGCCCTCGCCGCCGAACACCGGGTAGGCGAGGCCGACGAGCAGCAGCCCGGTGACCAGCGACGTCAGCGCGCCGTGGACCATCGCCGGGACGACGCGCGGGTGGCGCACCGTCGACATCCAGCCCCCGACGACACCCGCCATCCCGACGAGGTGCAGCACGACCAGGACGCCGTACAGGATGGTCATGCGGTGACCCTACGTGCGGGGGTCAGTCACCGAGCGCAGGCGCGACCGCGGGCCAGACCGACAGGTCCGGGCCCTTGGGCACGACCCCGGTCGGGTTGATGGCCGGGTGCGTGACGTAGTAGTGCCGCTTGATGTGGTCGAAGTCGACCGTGCTCCCCCAGCCCGGCAGGGCGTAGAGCTCGCGGGCGTAGCGCCAGAGGTTCGGCATCTCGGTGAGCTTGCTGCGGTTGGTCTTGAAGTGGCCGTGGTAGGCCGCGTCGAACCGGACCAGGGTGGTGAACAGCCGGACGTCGACCTCGCGGGGCTCGTCGCCCATGAGGAACCGGGACGACCCGAGCCGCTCCTCGAGCACGTCGAGGCGGGCGAAGAGCCGGTCGTAGGCCTCCTCGTACGCCTCCTGCTCGGTGGCGAAGCCGCAGCGGTAGACCCCGTTGTTGACGTCGGCGTAGATCTCGTCGATGAGGGGCTGCATCTCCGCGCGCAGGTCCTCCGGCCACAGGTCGGGGGCGCCGGGACGGTGGTGCTCGACCCACTCCGTCGACAGGTCGAGCGTGATCTGCGGGTAGTCGTTGGTGACGACGTGCCCGGTGAGGGTGTCGACGATGCACGGCACCGTGACGCGACCCTCGAACGTGGGGTCGGTCGCCAGGTAGGCCTCGGACAGGTGCTCGATGCCCAGGACGGGGTCCCGGTGGCCCTCGTCGAGCCAGAACCGCCAGCCCGGCTCCTCGCGGACCGGGTCGACGACCGCGAGGGAGATGGCGTCCTGCAGGCCCAGGAGGCCGCGGACGATCAGCGAGCGGTGCGCCCAGGGGCAGGCCAGGCAGACGACGAGCCGGTAGCGGCCGACCTCGACCGGCCACCGGCCCTGGTTGTCCGGGCCCTCGCCCGGGGCGGAGGTGCTGTCGCGGCTGATGCGCCCGGTGAAGTGGTTCGCCTGGCGCTTCCACTCGCCGCGCTCGGACACCTCGCCGGCGAACTGGGCCTTGTCCGGGGCAGAGGGGGTCGTCGTCACCTGACGATGGTACGAGCGGCCGGGTGCCCCAGCAGCACCAGAGCGTCGCGCACCAGGGATCCGACCGGCATCCCGGGCAGGTCGGCCAGGGCGACCCAGCGCGCCTCGGCGGTGGACCCGCCCACCTCGACGACCTCGGGCCGGCCCGCTCCGACCGTCACCTCGAAGACGACGCGGACGCCGTGGAAGTCCTCGAGCACCCCCGCGGGCGAGCGCCCGACGAAGTGCCTGCTGCTGGCACCGACCAGCCGGGACCCCAGGACGGGCAGCCCGGTCTCCTCGTGCAGCTCGCGGACGAGCCCGTCCTCGACGGTCTCGCCGTGGTCGATGCCGCCACCGGGAAGGGTCCAGCGCCCGGGCCCGCCGACGTGGTCGGCGAGCCGGGTGAGCAGCACCTCGGCGTCCTCCGCGCCCCCTGCCCCGTCCACCCCGTCGGCCCCGTCGGCCCCGTCGGCCCCGTCGGCCCCGTCGGCCCCGTCGGCCCCGTCGGCCCCGCCGGCCCCGCCG
>NZ_JBBEOI010000179.1 GCF_037860755.1 Aquipuribacter hungaricus
CACCCGCCCCGGGCGGCGGGCCGCCGTCGCGCAGGGCCCGGACCACCTGCCGGGAGCGCCGGTCGGCGAGCACGGCCAGCGCGCCGGCACCGGCGAGCGCGACGAGGGCGAGAACCATGCCCGCCGGGCCGAGGACCTCCGGCAGGAGCCGGGCCGACAGCGCCGCCCCGGTGAGCACCGCCAGGGTGGTGCGCCGCCAGGCGAGCCGGGTGCGCTCCGGCTGGAGCCCGGCGTCGAGCAGGTGCCCGGTCACGGCAGCAGGGTGGCCAGGACGACGAGCGCGGCGACGACGGCGACCCCCGCGCCGAGCACCGGGGCCAGCAGCGTCCCCGGCAGGGGGCGGCCGTCCCTCATCGCCCGCTCGGCGCGGCCCCAGGCGAGCCAGGCCAGCGGCGGGACGAGCACCCCGAGCCCGAGGCAGAGCAGGGACGCGGCCAGGCGCAGGTCCGGCTGCAGCGGCAGGCCCAGCGCCTCCAGGGCGACCCCGCCGGCCACGAGTGCCAGCGCGGTGCGCACCCAGGCCAGGAAGGTGCGCTCGTTGGCCATCGAGAACCGCGGGTCGGGGTCGGTCCCGGCGCCGTAGACCCAGGCGGGGAACCGGCGCGCGGGCTCCTGCTGCTGGTCCACGCGCCTCACGGTACGACCGGCGCCCACGTACAGGCCCCGAGCCGCCGCGACCGGACCGGGCGGTGTCGTGCGCGTCAGGGCAGCCGCCGCGCCCAGACCGCCCACAGCGGGTCGCTGCGCCACGAGCCCCGCAGCCGCTGCTGCACCTCGGGCTCCCCAAAGCCCCCGGCGGCGCGGTGGTAGTCGGCGACGACCTGCGGCCGCTGCTCCTCCGGCACCGACAGCCAGCCGCGGACGGCCTTGGTCGGGAAGCACCGGTTGCTGAAGGTGCACACCGACAGCCCGCCGGGACGCAGCACCCGGGCGACCTCGGCGAGCACGGTGACGGGGTCCACGAGGTAGTCCACCGACACGCAGGTGACGACCGCGTCGAACGACGCGTCGGCGAAGGGCAGCACGGGGTCGGCGTTGAGGTCCTGCACGACGCGCGCGGTCGCCGCGGGGTTGGCGGCGAGCTCGTCGGCGTTCATCCCCAGCACGGTGAGCGCGCGGGGCGGGGTGCGGAAGTGCGACACCCAGCTGCTCATGAGGTCGAGCACGTCGCCGTCGAGGCCGAGCTCCTCGTAGAGCAGGCCGACCGCCTCCACCGCTCCCTCGTCGATGTGGGTCACCAGCCGCGGGACGGCGTAGACCTCCGTGTCCGGGCGCTCGTCGTCGCGGTCGAAGAAGCCGGGCGGGAAGCTCACCCGGCGAGCGTGCCCCACCCCGGACCGCCGCGCCCGACCGACTGACAGCACGTCACGACGCGCTTACCGTTGGTCACATGACCCGCCGTGCCCCTGCCCTGGCCGCCCTGCTCGGGACGCTGCTGCTCGCCCTCCCGGTGGCCGGGCCCGCCGGCGCCGCCCCCGCGGGCACGTCGCGGACCACGACGGCCACGACCACCACCGCCTCGACCGCCGCCGCCTCGACCGCCGCCGCCTCGGCCACCACCGCGGCGGCCGTCCCCGTCGACGACCTCGTCGCGGGCCAGCGCGTCGTCGACGGCACCGCGCAGCTGGTCATGCAGGGCGACGGCAACCTCGTGCTCTACCGGGACGGCCGGCCCGCGTGGCACACCTCGACGGCCGGGCACCCGGGCGCGCGCCTGGACCGCCAGGGCGACGGCAACCTCGTCGTCTACGCCGCCGACGGGCGGGCGCTGTGGAGCAGCGGCACCCACGGGCTCGGGGCGGTCGCCCTGGTGCTCGAGGGCGGCAGCCTCGTCCTGGCCCACCCGTCGGGCCGACCGGTGTGGCGGGACGGCACCTACCTGGGCGACCGGCTCCTGCCCGGTGCGTCGCTGGCCGCCGGGGACAGGCTCGTCAGCCCCGGCCGGGCCTGGTCGCTCGTGCTGCAGCCCGACGGCAACCTCGTCACGTACCGCTCCGGCGGGGGCGCCGCGTGGAGCAGCCGCACCGACGGCTCGGGCGCGGACCGGCTCCTGCTGCAGGAGGACGGCAACCTCGTGCTGTCCGGCGCCGGCCGCCCGCTCTGGCACACCGGCACGCCCGGGACGGCCACCGCCCGCCTCGTCCTGCAGGAGGACGGTAACGCGGTCCTCTACGGCGGCACCCGGGCGCTGTGGGACAGCGCCGGGCACACCGGCCGCGCCGCCGTCCGCGTGCTGCCGCCGTTCGCCTCGTCCGTGGCCCCCGTCACCGAGGCCGACCTGGGCGCCTCGTACCGCCCCGGCTGCCCGGTCGGCCCGTCGTCGCTGCGCCAGCTCACCGTGAGCCACGTGACCCTGGACGGCACCGTCGCGCAGGGCCGCGTCGTCGTCCACGCCGACCTCGCCGCCCGTACCGTCGAGGTGTTCCGCCGGCTGTACGAGCAGCGCTTCCCGCTGCAGCAGATGGTGCCGTCGTCGGCGTTCGGCGGCTCCGACGACGCGGTCATGGCCGCGGGCAGCACCTCCGGGTTCAACTGCCGGCGCACGACCAGCGGCACGGCATGGTCCGAGCACGCCTACGGCCGCGCCCTGGACGTCAACCCGGTGCAGAACCCGTACGTCTCGGGCGCCACCGTTCTCCCGGAGGCGGGGCGGGCCTACCTGGACCGGACCCGGGTCCGGCCCGGCATGGTCACCCCCGCCGTCGTCGCGGCCTTCGCCGACGGCGGGTTCTCCTGGGGAGGCGCCTGGAGCTCGGCCAAGGACTACCAGCACTTCAGCACGACGGGCCGCTGAGCGGCGGGGCGCCGCGGATGGGCGGGGGGGTCAGCCGCGCCCGAGCCCCCAGCGCGCGACCAGGGAGTCCATCAGCCCGTCGTGGTGGGGGTCCACCGCGCGGCGGGAGGCGTCCTCGTCGTGCCAGGCGACGATCTCGCGGGCGCCCTGCTCGAACGGGCGCCGGCAGACGAAGTCCGGCACGACGGAGCGCACCTTGGAGGTGTCGAAGACCGAGGAGTGCGCCTTGTCACCGAGCAGGCTCGCGCCCCACTCCGGGTCCGCCTGCGCGATGACGTCGGAGGGGACGTGGACGATCCGGGCCTCGGTCCCGGCCGCGCGGGCCAGGGCGTGCGCCACCTGGTCCCAGGTGAGGACGTCGTCGGAGGTGATGTGGAAGGCCTCCCCCAGCGTCCGGCCGTGCCCGAGCAGCCCGACGAAGCCGGTCGCGAAGTCGGCGTGGTGGGTGAGCGTCCACAGCGACGTGCCGTCCCCGTGCACCACGACCTCCTTGCCCTGCCGCATCCGCTCCACGAACGTCCAGCCCGCGTCGAAGGGGACGAGCGTGCGGTCGTAGGTGTGGGAGGGCCGGACGACCGTGACCGGGAAGCCGCGGTCCCGGTAGGCGTCGGACAGCAGGTCCTCGCAGGCGATCTTGTCCCGGCTGTACTGCCAGAACGGGTTCCGGAGCGGGGTGGACTCCGTGACCGGCAGCCGCGAGGCGGGCGTCTGGTACGCCGAGGCGGAGCTGATGAAGACGTACTGGCCCGTCCGGCCCTCGAAGAGCTCGATGTCGGTGGCGACGTGCTCGGGGGTGAAGGCCACCCAGTCCACGACGACGTCGAACTCCCGGTCGCCGAGCGCCGCCCGCACCGAGGCGGGGTCCCGGACGTCCGCGACGACCTGCTCCACCCCCTCGGGCACCGGGCGCGACGTCGTGCTGCCCCGGTTGAGCAGGGTGAGCTCGATGCCGCGCTCGACCGCCAGCGCCGTGCTCGCCGAGCTGATGATGCCGCTGCCGCCGATGAACAGTGCCCTCAGAGCCGTCATGGCCCGACTCTGCCGCAGCCGGGCCCCGCCCGCCCACGGGCGCGGGAGGTCAGGAGGGGTCGAGCCGGACCACGAGCAGGGCCAGGTCGTCGCGGTGCTCGTCGGGGTCCATCCCGGCGAGCAGGGCGTCGCACACCCGCTCCGGCGGCAGGTCCCCGACCGCCGCCACGCGCTCCTGCAGGCGCCGGACGCAGGTGTCCAGGGACACGTCACGCCGTTCGACGAGCCCGTCGGTGTACAGCAGCACGGTGGAGCCGTCCGCCACCTCGACCACGCGCTCGTGCCGGGAGGTGGTGGGGTCGACGCCGAGCATGAGGTCGGCGGGCTCGTCGAGGACCCGCACCTGCCCGTCCGGGCTGCGCACCAGCGCCGGCAGGTGGCCGGCGCCGGACCAGACCAGGCGCCGGACGCCGCGCCGGCGCCCGTCCTCGTCCTGCTCCAGGCGCGCGACGAGGGCGGTCGCCAGGGTGTCCAGCTGCAGGCCGCGCAGCGCGGCGTCCAGGCGGGTGAGCAGGCGCGCGGGGCTGCTGCCGCTGTCGTAGGCCATGCCGCGCAGCAGGTTGCGGACCTGGCCCATGGCCGCGGCCGCCATCCGGTCGTGGCCGCTGATGTCCCCGATCGCCAGGGTGAGCACGCCGTCCTCGCTGACGAAGGCGTCGTACCAGTCCCCCCCGATCTGGGCCTCCTTGACCGCGGGGACGTAGCGCACGGCGATGGTGACGGCGGCCTGCACGTCGGGCTGGGTGAGCAGGCTGCGCTGCAGCGTCTCCGACATCTGCCGCACCGCGAGCGCCTGCCGGCGCTGCTCGGCCTCGCCCTGCAGCCGCTCGTAGGTCTGCGCCACCAGCGTGGTGAACACCTGGAGCAGACCGACCTCCCGGTCGCCCACCTCGTGCCCGGGGGCCCACGTGGCCGCGACGCTCCCGAGCAGGTCCCCGCCGGCGCGCATCGGGCTGCACGCCCAGCTGCCGTCGCCGGCCCAGGAGTGCATCTCCTCGCCCTGCCCGTCCAGCCGGCGGGCGACGTCGGCCGGCCGCAGCAGCGACGGCACCCCGGTGGTGGCCACCTCGACCATGGGCAGCGGGTCGTCCAGGGCGAGGACCTCCCGGCCTGCGGGGACGGGCCCGGTGCCGCGCAGCAGCCGGAGCACCGCCGCCCGGCGGTCGAGGACGCCCACGACACCGCCGCGCGCACCGAGGGCGGGCAGCCCGTGCTCGACGACGACCTCGGCCAGCTCGTCGGTGGAGGTCACCGCGCCCAGGAGCAGGGACACCGACGCCATCCGCGTGAGGCCGTCGGTGACGGCCCGCAGGGTGCCGCCGTCCTGGTCCTCGTCACCGGCGCGCCGACGGGGCGGCACCGGGGCGGCGGGCGCGGGGCCGGCGGCGGGGAGGACCGGAGGGGTGCCGTGGCTGGCGTGCAGGGCCGACCTCCTCCGCGCCCGCGGGCGCTCCCGGGGGCCGGTGCAGGCCCCCGGCGGAGGAATGTAGTGCACGACAGACCTGGGCCGGGCGGCGGCGCCGACGACCGGCGCCGCCACCTCAGGAGGTGCTCAGGTCAGCGGACGCCGACCAGGTCGCAGACGAAGACCAGGGTCTCGCCGGGGCCGATGACGCCGCCCGCGCCGCGCTCGCCGTAGGCCAGGTGCGGCGGGATGACGAGCTGGCGGCGGCCGCCGACCTTCATGCCGGTGATGCCGCGGTCCCAGCCGCTGATGACCTGGCCCGCGCCGAGGCGGAACTCCAGGGCGCTGCCGCGGTTGTAGGAGGCGTCGAACTCCTCGCCGGTGGAGTGGGCCACGCCGACGTAGTGCACGGAGACCGTCGAGCCGCCCACGGCCTCGGCGCCGTCGCCCACGGTGATGTCGGTGACGACGAGGTCGCTCGGCGGGGTGGGGTCGACGTACTCGATCTCGGGCTTGTCCACGGGGTGTCCTCCTGGGTGTCGGGGCGGCGGGGTCGCCGTGCTGGCACCCCGTCCGTCCCGGCGAGGCTACGGGCGGACGCCGCGGCGGGCAGGTCGGCGACCGGCTCAGCCGAGCAGCAGCGTGACCGCGAGGACGAGCATGACGAGCGCGACCAGCCCGTCGAGCACCCGCCACGCCCCCGGGCGGGCGAAGAGCGGGCGCAGCAGCCGGGCGCCCCAGCCCAGCGCCGTGAACCACAGCAGGCTCGCGGTCACCGCCCCGGCGGCGAACCACAGCCGGTGCTCGCCGTGGGTCTGCGCGATCGAGCCGAGCAGCACCACGGTGTCGAGGTAGACGTGCGGGTTGAGCCAGGTGAGCGCCAGGGCCGTGGCGCCGGCCGTGCGCGCCGGGGTCCGGGTGCCCGCGTCGTCGGCCCGGAGGGCACCGGGCCGCAGCGCACGCCGGGCGGCCACGACGGCGTAGCCGAGCAGGAACGCGGCGCCGCCGACGCGGAACACGGGCAGCAGCCAGGGCAGCCGCTCGAGCAGCGCGCCCGCCCCGAGCACCCCGGACAGCACGAGCACGGCGTCGGACAGGGCGCACACGGCCACGACGAGGAGCACGTGCTCCCCGCGCAGGCCCTGCCGCAGCACGTAGGCGTTCTGGGCGCCGATGGCGACGATGAGCGACAGGCCGAGCCCCAGACCGGCGAGGACGGCGACGAGCGCCGGCATGCTGCTCACCCCCGGGACGCTAGGTGCTCGGGCGCCGCGGCAGCGCCGCCGTCCGCCGCACGGCCGCACCGATGAGTCCTGGCCCGCCCGCACGTCACCAGGGCAGGCCGACCCGGCCGCCCGACGAGGAGGATCCCGCCATGCCGTCCATCACCCCGTGCCTCTGGTTCGACCGCGACGCCGAGCGGGCGGCGGAGCTGTACGTCTCGGTGTTCCCCCGCAGCGAGGTGCTCAGCGTCTCGCGCTACGGCCCGGGCATGCCGGGCCCGCTGCAGGAGGGCGACGCCCTCACCGTCCAGGTCAGCCTCGACGGGAACGCGTTCACCCTGCTCAACGGCGGGCCGCAGTTCCCGCACTCCGAGGCGGTGTCGTTCCAGATCGCCTGCGCCGACCAGGAGGAGACCGACCGGTACTGGGACCGGCTCACCGCCGACGGCGGCCAGGAGAGCATGTGCGGCTGGCTCAAGGACCCCTTCGGCGTCTCCTGGCAGGTCGTCCCGACCGAGCTGCCGGCGCTGCTGTCGGACCCGGTGCCCGCCCGCGCGCAGGCCGCCACCCAGGCCATGCTGTCGATGCGCCGCATCGTCGTGGCCGACGTGCTCGCGGCGGCCGACGCCGCCGCGCCGCCGCAGGGGTGACCCGGCTGCCCTCCCGGACGACCCGGCTGTGACTCACCGGTCTGCCCGCTGTTGACCAGATGGCTGACACGCCCGGCGGGTCTGCCCGTCCGGGGGGCCCCGGGCCCCTGACCGCGCGTAGCCTCGGGCCATGACTCCAGGGGTGCGGGGCTGTCCCGGGGTCGGGCACGGGCGCGCGCGCACCCGTGGCGACGTCCGGGTCGGGCGCGACGGCCGGCACGACCGGGACGGCGGCGGTGGCACGGGCTGACCGACGGGCCCCGTCGGGCCCCTCGACCCCGGGCGCCCGGCGCC
>NZ_JBBEOI010000180.1 GCF_037860755.1 Aquipuribacter hungaricus
CGCCCCGACGAGCACGCCGGCGGCGCCGAGCCCCAGCAGCCCGCGGCGGTGCGCCCGCGGGTCGGCGGCCCACCCGCCGCGAGCGAGCCGGACCCCCGCCACCACGGCCACGAGCAGGCCGCCCTGCACCGGCAGCAGCAGCACCAGGGCGAACAACCAGCTGCCGACCCGGTCGACGACCGACAGCAGGTAGTCCCCGGGCGGGTCCGGGAAGCCGATGCTGCCGCCGAAGCCGTCGAGCGCCCCGTGCAGCACGAGCGGCGGCAGGGCGACGAGCACGACGAGGACGTGCACCGCCGTGCGCGCCCGCGCCAGGGGGACGGCCACGAGCAGCAGGACCCCGAGCGTGCCGAGCACGTCGGCGTCCAGGACGAGGGCGGCGTGCAGCGCGCCGAGGCCGAGCAGAGTCCCCGAACGGCCCAGCCCGTCGGCCCACTCCGCGGCGTCCGGCGACCGGCCCCGCGCCCCTGTCGTCGGGCGGAGCATCCGGGCGGCGACGCCGTGCCCGAGCAGCAGGGCGAACACCATGAGGACCCGGTTGTCGACGAGCAGCCCGGTGACCACGTCGACCGCCCGGTCGGCGCCGGAGCCGTCGACCGGCCGGTAGCCCGTGGTCAGGGTCCGCCCGCCCAGCCACGCCAGCGCCGTGGCGACGGCGCTGCCGAGCAGCGCGAGACCCCGGACGGCGTCCACCGCCGCCAGCCGCTCCCGGCCGTACCGCCCGGGGCGCGCCGTCGGGGGAACGGCCACCGCGGGCGGGGTGCCGGGGGCACCCGCCGTCGCCGGTGCGTCCGCCGTCACGGGTGCATGGTGGCACCCGCCGCTAGTGTCAGCAGCCGTGCAGACCCCCGAGCAGACCGCCCCCTCCTGGCAGGAGACGGCGGCCGCGGCCGCCGACGTCGTGCGCGCCCGCCTCGCCGGCGCCGTCCCCGGTCTGGACGCCGGGACCCCGGCCGTCGACACCGCCGTCGTCCTCGGCTCCGGCTGGGGCCAGGCCGGCGACCTGCTCGGCGAGGTGCTGCTCGACCTGCCGGCCGACGAGGTGCCCGGGTTCCGCGCCTCGGCCGTCGCGGGCCACCACGGCCGGCTGCGGGTCGTGGCCACCCCGGCCGGTCGCCGGGTGCTGCTCGTCGCCGCCCGCACCCACCTGTACGAGGGCCACGGCGTCGACGCCGTCGCGCACGGCGTCCGCACCGCCGCCGCGCTCGGCGCGCGCCACGTCGTCCTCACCAACGGCTGCGGCTCGCTCGTGGCGGACTGGGGCCCGGGCACCGCCGTCCTCCTGCGCGACCACCTCAACCTCACCGGCGCGACGCCGCTGCGGGGCCCGACGTTCGTCGACCTCACCGAGGCCTACTCCCCCCGGCTGCGCGCCCTGGCGCACGAGGTCGACCCCGGCCTGCCCGAGGGCGTGTACGCCCAGCTGCACGGGCCCGCCTACGAGACGCCCGCCGAGGTGCGCATGGTCGGCGTGCTCGGTGGCCAGCTCGTCGGCATGTCGACCGCCCTGGAGACCGTCGCCGCCCGCGCCGCCGGCCTGGAGGTGCTCGGCCTGTCGCTGGTGACCAACCTCGCGGCCGGGACCACCGGCCAGACGCTCGACCACCAGGAGGTCCTGCAGGCCGGGCGCGACGCCGCCGAGCGCTGCGGCCGCCTGCTCGCCGACGTCGTCGACCGGGTCTCGCGCTCGTGAGCGCCGCCGACCCGGCGCTGCTCGCCGCGGTCGAGGCGTGGGCCGCCGCCGACGTCGACCCCGACGACGCGCGGGAGGCGCTCGACGCCGCACGGGGCGGCGGGCTGGAGACGCTGCGCGACGCCTGGACCGGCTCTCTGCAGTTCGGCACCGCCGGCCTGCGCGGCGCCATGGCACCGGGGCCGAACCGGATGAACCGCTCGGTCGTCGTCCGCGCGGCCGCCGGTCTCGGCGCCTACCTGCGGGAGCAGGTCGGGCCCGCCGCCGGGGCGCCGCTCGTCGTCGTCGGCCACGACGCCCGCCACCGGTCCGGGGTGTTCGCCACCGACTCCGCCGCCGTGCTCACCGCGGCCGGCTGCCGGGTCGTGCTCCTGCCCGGTGCGCTGCCGACGCCGGTCCTCGCCCACGCCGTGCGCCGGCTCGGGGCCGACGCGGGCGTCATGGTGACCGCCAGCCACAACCCCAAGGACGACAACGGCTACAAGGTGTACCTCGGCGGCCGGGTCGCCCCCGGCCCCGGCGAGGGCGTCCAGATCGTCCCGCCGGCCGACGCCGGCATCGCCGCGCGCATCGCGGCCGCGCCCGCCCCGGTCGACGTGCCCCGGGCCGGGGACGGCTGGGAGGTCGCCGACGCGTCCCTGCTCGACGGCTACGTCGACGCGGTCGTCGGCCTGCTGCCGCCCGGCCCGCGGGGGCTGCGGCTGGTGACCACCGCCATGCACGGGGTCGGACAGCCCGTCCTGTCCCGTGTCCTGGCCGGCGCCGGGTTCACCGACGTCACGCCGGTCCCCGAGCAGGCGGAGCCGGACCCCGACTTCCCCACCGTGCCGTTCCCCAACCCCGAGGAGCCGGGCGCGCTCGACCTCGCGCTCGACCTGGCCGCCCGCAGCGGGGCCGACCTCGTCGTCGCCGTCGACCCCGACGCCGACCGCTCCAGCGTCGCCGTCCCCGACCCCGCCCGCGGGCCGGCCGGCAGCGCCGCAGGCTGGCGCCAGCTCACCGGCGACGAGGTCGGCGCGCTGCTCGGGGAGCACGTGCTCACCCGCTCCCCCGCCCCGGTCGAGGGCGTCGACCCCGACGAGCCGGCGACCGTCGCGTGCTCCCTGGTGTCCGGGTCGCTGCTGCACCGGGTCGCGGCTGCCCACGGGGTCCGCTCGGCCTCGACGCTCACGGGCTTCAAGTGGATCGCCCGCACCCCGGGCCTGGTCATGGGCTACGAGGAGGCGATCGGCTACTGCGTCGCGCCGTCGGTGGTCCGCGACAAGGACGGCATCAGCGCCTCGCTGCTGCTCGTCGAGCTCGCCGCGGCCGAGGCGGCGCGCGGCCGGTCGCTCCTGGACCGCCTCGACGCGCTGGCGCTCGCCCACGGCGTGCACGTGACGGCACCGGTGACCCTGCGCCTGGAGGACATGTCCGTCGTCGGGCCCGTGCTGGCGCGGCTGCTCGCGGAGCCCCCCGCCGACCTGGCCGGCACCGCCGTGACGTCCGTGGAGGACCTGGCGGCCGGGGTCGACGGGCTGCCCCCCACCACCGGCGTCCGGCTGCGCGCGGTCGAGCCGGGCGCCGGACCCGGCGGCGCGGCGGCGCGCGCGGCCCGGGTCGTCGTCCGTCCCTCCGGCACCGAGCCCAAGCTCAAGGCCTACCTGGAGGTCGTGGAGCCCGTCGGCACCGGCCCGGACGGGCTGGCCGCGGCGCGCGCCGGGGGCGGGGAGCGGATGGCGCGGCTGGCCGACCAGGTGCGCGCGCTGCTCGCCTGAACGACGGCTGGGCCCGGTCCGTCGGGGCGGGGACCCTCAGAGGAGCGCGAGCGCGAGCGCCCCGGCGGCGACCAGTGCGCCGGTGACCCCCAGCGCCGCGACGACCGGCACGTTCCAGGACACCACCGGACCGGCCGGGCCGGTCGCCCCGGTCACGGCGGCGCGTCCGGCGTCCCGGGCCCCGGGCCGGTCCTTCCACCGCTGCCAGCCCGACCCCACGAGGACCGCCGCCTCGCCGGCGCTCGACCCCGGCGCCCTGCTGCCGGCGATGCTCGTGGCGCCCGGCTCGACCCACGGCGTCTCCCGCCGGCTCACCGGTCGCACCCGCCGGCCCGAGGCGGGGGCCGCCCACGAGGTCCAGCGCCGCCCGCCGGCGCCGATGCTCAGCGCCCACCGGGTGTCGACGTCCTCGACGACCGGCCACGGCAGGCGCACCCGGCGCAGCACGTTGACCAGGTCGACGCCGTCGTCGTCGACGCGCACCTCCGGCTGCCAGAACATCGCGTGCACGATCGCGCAGCCCAGCAGCAGGACCGACAGCCCGACGAGGCTGCCCAGGTCCGGGGCGCCCCGCAGGAGCAGGTCCCCGGCGAGGACCGCCGAGAGCAGCCACCACGCCACCGCGAGCACCCGGACGGCGCCGGGCCGGTACACCTGCGAGGTCACGGCCCCATCCTGCCCCGGCGTTAGGCTGGAAGACGTGACCGACCTCGCCCCGCCCCCCGCCCCGGCGACCGCCGGCACCCCTGCCGCCGGCGCCGTCGGACAGGCGCAGGCAGGCCCGGCCGGGGGCACCCCGGCCGCCCCGGAGAACCCCGGCACCGCCGTGGACGCCCTCGTCGGCCCCCGGGTCGACGAGACCAGCCTGCGCCGGTTCCTGCGCGGCCTGCCCGGCGTCGACGAGGTGGGGGCGAACGCGCGGGCGGCGTCCTTCGGCACCCGGTCTATCAAGAACGCCTCGAAGGCGTGGGCGCTGGACACCGTCGTCCGGATGGTCGACCTGACCACGCTCGAGGGCTCCGACACCCCGGGCAAGGTGCGCACCCTCGCCGCCAAGGCCGCCAACCCCGACCCCGCCACGGACTGCCCGCCGGTCGCGGCGGTCTGCGTCTACGGCGACCTCGTCCCGCACGTCGCCGAGGCCCTGGACGCCGTCGGGGCCCTGTGGCGCTCCGCCCCGCCGCCCGGGGGACGACCCGGCGTGAAGATCGCCGCCGTCGCCACCGCCTTCCCGTCCGGGCGCGCGTCCAGCCGGGTCCGCCTGGCCGACACCGCCGACGCCGTCGCGAACGGCGCGCACGAGATCGACATGGTCATCGACCGCGGGGCGTTCCTGTCCGGCCGCTGGCTGCAGGTCTTCGAGGACATCCTCGCCGTGCGTCAGGCGTGCGTGCGCCCCGACCGCAGCCGCGCCAAGCTCAAGGTCATCCTCGAGACCGGCGAGCTGGTCACCTACGACAACGTCCGCCGCGCCTCCTGGCTGGCGATGCTCGCCGGGGCCGACACCATCAAGACGAGCACCGGCAAGGTCGGGCCCGCCGCGACCATGCCGGTCACCCTCGTCATGCTCGAGGCGATCCGCGACTTCCACCTGGCCAGCGGTCAGGTCGTCGGCATGAAGCCCGCCGGCGGGATCCGCACCGCCAAGGACGCCGTCCGCTACCTCGTCATGGTGCAGGAGACGCTCGGGCCGGACTGGCTGCACGCCGACCGGTTCCGCTTCGGTGCCTCCAGCCTGCTCAACGACGTCCTCATGCAGCGGCAGAAGAACGTCACCGGCGCCTACAGCAGCGCCGACCACGTCAGCGTCGACTGACTCCTCGCCCGAGACCCAGGAGCACCCGTGACCGACCTGACCCCGACCACCGGGAGCGCCGTGCTCGGCGACCTCGCCGGCACCCCGTTCGCCTACTCCCCCGCCCCGGAGTCCGCGTCGCTGGCCCGCATCGCCGACAGCTACGGGCTGTTCGTCGACGGCGCCTTCGTCGAGGCCGCCGACGGCCGCACCCTCGACACGGTCAACCCGGCCACCGAGGAGCGGCTGTCCACCGTCGCGCACGGCGGGGCCGCGGACGTCGACGCCGCCGTCCGGGCCGCCCGCCGCGCGCACACGCAGGTGTGGGGCCCGATGGCACCGGCCGAGCGGGGCAAGTACCTGTTCCGGATCGCCCGCCTGGTCGCCGAGCGCGCCCGCGAGCTGGCGGTGGTGGAGACCCTCGACAACGGCAAGCCGATCCGGGAGACCCGGGACGTGGACATCCCCCTGGTCTCGGCGCACTTCTTCTACCACGCGGGCTGGGCGGACAAGCTGCAGTGGGCCGGCCTGGGCGCCGACCCGCAGCCGCACGGCGTCGTGGGCCAGGTCGTGCCGTGGAACTTCCCGCTGCTCATGCTGGCCTGGAAGATCGCCCCGGCGCTGGCGACGGGCAACACGGTCGTCCTCAAGCCGGCCGAGACC
Organism: Aquipuribacter hungaricus; assembly: GCF_037860755.1. Taxonomy (NCBI): domain Bacteria; kingdom Bacillati; phylum Actinomycetota; class Actinomycetes; order Micrococcales; family Intrasporangiaceae; genus Aquipuribacter; species Aquipuribacter hungaricus. The sequence continues at coordinate 5,909 of NZ_JBBEOI010000180.1, forward strand.
ACCCCGCTGTCGGCGCTGCTGTTCGCCGAGATCTGCCAGGAGGCGGACCTGCCTCCCGGCGTGGTCAACATCGTCACCGGCGCGGGCGACACCGGTGCCGCGGTCGTCGACCACCCGGACGTCGACAAGGTGGCCTTCACCGGGTCCACCGCCGTCGGCCGCGCCATCGCCCGCAGCATCGCCGGCACCCGCAAGAAGGCGACGCTCGAGCTCGGCGGCAAGGCGGCGAACATCGTCTACGACGACGCCCCGATGGACGAGACCGTCGAGGGCATCGTCAGCGGCATCTTCTTCAACCAGGGGCACGTCTGCTGCGCCGGCTCGCGGCTCGTCGTCCAGGAGTCCGTCGCCGAGGAGGTCGTCGAGCGGCTCAAGCGGCGGCTCGCGTCGCTGCGGGTCGGGGACCCGATGGACAAGAACACAGACATGGGTGCGATCAACTCCGCCGCGCAGCTCGGCCGGATCACCGAGCTGGCGCAGGCCGGCGACGCCGAGGGCGCCGAGCGGTGGACGCTGCCCTGCGACCTGCCCGAGCGCGGCTACTGGTTCGCCCCGACGCTGTTAACCGGCGTGCAGACCTCGCACCGCGTCGCCCGCGAGGAGATCTTCGGCCCGGTGCTGTCGGTGCTCACCTTCCGCACCCCCGAGGAGGCGGTGGCCAAGGCCAACAACACGCCGTTCGGGCTGTCGGCGGGGGTGTGGACCGACAAGGGCTCGAAGATCCTGTGGACGGCCGACCGGCTCAAGGCCGGCGTGGTGTGGGCCAACACGTTCAACAAGTTCGACCCCACGAGCCCGTTCGGCGGCTTCAAGGAGTCCGGGTACGGCCGCGAGGGCGGCCTGCACGGCCTGGAGGCCTACGTCCGCTGAGCCCCGCGTTCGCTGAGCCCCGCGTGCGCTGAGCCCCGCGTGCACGGCGGCACGGCAGGGCGGCGTCAGAGCTCGACGGGCTCGGTGTACCGGCGGTCGAGGAACGTCGCGACGTCGACCGGCTCCATGGCGCCGAGCAGCGCCACCAGGTCGGCGGGCGCGTCGTAGGCGCCGGTGGTGACCGTGACCAGCGCCCCGTCGACCACCCGCCACGCCTGGCTGCCGTAGCCGTCGTCGGTCCGGCCGACCTCGGTGCGGACGTCGCCGTCGGCGGTGCAGGCCCTCCAGCTGCAGGTCTCCCCGTAGCCGGACACGTCGGCGGTCACCTCGACCCGGACGCCGGCGTAGCCGTACCCCTCGTGGCCCGGCGGGACCGCGGTGTAGGTCAGGTCGCCGTCGGTGCCCACGGAGGCGGCGAAGGCGCCCCAGCCGTCGGGCAGGAGCAGCGGCACCGCGGCCGTGCCGAGCTCCAGGCGGGTCTCCTCGCGCTCCGTCGCCGGCTGCAGCGCGAGCACCACGGCGGCGAGCGCCACCAGCGCGACGCCCGCGACGGCGCCCCGCAGCCCGCGGCGGGGGCCCTGCAGCGCCAGACCTCCG
>NZ_JBBEOI010000181.1 GCF_037860755.1 Aquipuribacter hungaricus
CCCGCCGGGGAGACGCCCACCACCGCGGAGCCGCCCCGGCGCCCGGCGGCCCGCCGGACCAGCGCCAGGCCGATGCCCCGGCCGGTCGCCCCGCCCGGCTTGGTCGTCACGCCGACCTCGAACACCCGGTCCCGGTCCTCGGCCGCCACGCCCGGCCCGTCGTCGTCCACCCGGACGACCGACCCGGCGCCGTCGACGACGACGAGCACCTCCACCGTGGTCCCCGACCCGCCGGCGTCCAGCGCGTTGTCGACGAGGTTGCCGACGGCGGTGAGCACGTCGTCGTCGCCGCGGTCGACCCGGCTCGCGGGGTCCAGGCGCACCCGGGAGCCGCGCTCCCGCGCCGTCGCCGCCTTGGCCAGCAGGAGCGCGGCCACGGCGCTGTCGCCCAGGCGGGACAGGCCGTCGCCGGGCACCAGGTCGCCGCCGCCGCCCACCCGGTCGATGAACGCGCGGGCGTCCTCGGGCCGGCCGAGGTCGATGAGCCCCTGGACCACGTGCAGGGAGTTGGCGAACTCGTGCGCCTGCGCCCGCAGCGTCGCGGTGAGGCTGCGCTGCCCGTCGAGCTCCCGCAGCGCCTCCGACACCTCGGTCCGGTCGCGCAGGGACAGCACGCGGGCGACCGGCCGCCCGCCGACGACGGCGTCGCTGCGGTTGGCCAGCAGCAGCCGCTCCCCGACGAGCACGAGCGCGTCGACGGCGTGCTCGTCCGCCGCGAGCAGGGTGAGCACGGCCGGGTCGAGCGCGTCCGCCGCGCGGGCGCCCGTGGGGTCGGCGTCCAGGCCGAGCAGGCGGACCGACTGCTCGTTGGCCAGGACGACGCGGTCGGCGTCCACGGCGACGACCCCCTCGCGGACGCCGTGGAGGATGGCCTCGCGGGCCTGCAGCAGCTGCTCGATCTCGCGCGGCTCCAGGCCGTGGGTGCGCCGGCGGACCATCCGGGCGACGAGCACGGACAGCACGACGCCGACCGCGGCCGCCCCGCCGAGCCACACCACGAGGACCGGCACGTCCTCGCGGAGGGCGGCGTCGAGCTCGGCCTCGAGGATGCCCACGCTCGCGGCGCCGATCACCCGGCCCGTCGCGTCGCGGACCGGGACCTTGGCGCGCAGGGACTCCCCCAGCGTGCCGGTCTCCGTGCCGACGAACACCTCCCCCGCCAGCGTGCTGCTCGGGTCCGTGGAGGCGGCCTGGCCGATCCGGGACGGGTCCGGGTGGGTGAGGCGGATCCCCTCGGCGTCGGTGAGCACGACGAACGTCATGTCGGAGGCCTGCCGGATGAGCTCGGCGAGCGGCTGCAGGGTGGCGGTCGGGTCCTCGTCGTCGTAGGCGTCGACGACGCTGGGCAGGGTCGCGGTCGACGTCGCCACGGTGAGCACCTGCTGGCGGTAGCCGTCGCGGATCTGCTGCTGCTGCAGCTGCACGGCGACCAGGCCGCCGACGGCGAGGGTGAGCAGCACGATGCCCGTCTGCAGCAGCACGAGCTGCAGGTTGAACGACATCGTCCGGACCACGTCGCCAGTGTGCCGCAGGAACCCGCAGGTCAGGGGCTCCCCGGGGCGACCAGAACGACCAGAACCACCAGTACGACCGCATGCTTCCGCCCCCCGCCGAGGTGTCCATAGCGTCCGGTCCGCGACGCCGGTGCCGGCGTCCCTCGACGAGGAGGACCCATGCGCACGACCACCCTTCCCCGCTCCACCACCCGGGGCGCGACCCGCCGCCGGGTGCTCGCGCTGGCCCTCGGCGGCGTCGTCGTCGCGACGGCCGCGTGCGGCGGCAGCAGCAGCGGCGGCGAGGCCGCCCCCGCCGAGGGCTCCGACGCCCCCGCCCAGGCCGCCGAGCCGATCGACCGCCTCCAGCTCATGGCCCCGGCCGACCCGGGCGGCGGCTGGGACCAGAGCGCCCGCGCCTTCGCCGAGGCCGTCGAGGGCTCCGGCGCCGCCGGCGCCACCCAGGTGAGCAACGTCCCCGGCGCGGGCGGGACGGTCGGCCTCGCCGACCTGGCCACCGAGCGCAGCGAGGAGTTCCTCATGGTCATGGGCCTGGTGATGGTCGGCGCGGTCGAGACCAACCAGTCGCAGGCGACCCTGGAGGACGCCACCCCGATCGCCCGGCTCACGGCCGAGGACCTCGTCCTCGTCGTCCCCGCCGACAGCGACTACCAGAGCGTCGAGGACCTCGTCAGCGACGTCGAGGAGCGCGGCCAGGAGGTCGCCATCGCCGGTGGCTCGGCCGGCGGCGCCGACCACATCCTCGCGGGGCTGCTGCTGCAGGCCGGCGACGTGCCGGTCGAGAACCTCAACTACGTGCCCTACTCCGGCGGCGGCGAGTCCCTCGCGGCGCTGCTGGGCGGCCAGGTCGCCGCCGGGATCTCCGGCGTCGGCGAGTACTCCGAGCAGATCGAGGCCGGGGCGCTGCGCGCGCTCGCGACCTCCGGCGCCGAGCCGGTGGACAGCCTCACCGACGTGCCCACCCTCACCGACGAGGGCTACGACGTGGAGCTGAGCAACTGGCGCGGCGTCGTCGCCCCTCCCGGGATCAGCGACTCCGGCCGCGAGCGCCTGCTCGGCCTCGTCGAGGAGGTCCACGCCTCCGAGCAGTGGCAGGAGCAGCTGGAGACCCGCGGCTGGGAGGACACCTACCTGCCCGGGGAGGAGTTCGAGACGTTCCTCGGCGAGGAGCAGACCCGCGTGCGCGGCGTCCTCGAGGACATCGGGCTCGTCGGGTGAGCACCGTCCCCGCGACCGGGGCAGGCCACGCCGTCACCACGCGACGGAGCGTGCCCTGGCTCCAGCTGCTCCTCCCCCTGGGCTTCGTCGGCCTCGGTGCCTTCGCCCTGGTCGACGCCTCCCGGATCGTCGTCCCGCAGACCGCGGGCTCGGTCGGCCCGCGCGCGTTCCCCTACGCGGTCGGCGCGGTGCTCGTGCTCGCCGGCCTGGCCGTCGTGGTCGACGTGCTGCGCGGCCACCGCGGCGAGGTCGAGGCCGGCGAGGACGTCGACGCCGACCGCTCGGTCGACTGGCGCACGGTCGGCGGCATGACGCTGGCCTTCGTCCTGCTGGTCGTGCTCGTCGAGCCGGCCGGCTGGCCGGTCGCGGGGACGGTCCTGTTCACCGGCACGGCGTTCGCGCTCGGCGCCCGGCCCTGGTGGCGCGCGGCGCTCATCGGTGCCGTGCTCGCCGTCCTCGTGCACGTGCTGTTCACCCAGTACCTCGGGCTGTTCCTGCCCGCGGGTCCGCTGGAGGGGGTGCCCGGCTTTGGGTGACGTCGGCCTGCTCATGAACGGCTTCGCCACCGCGCTGCAGCCGCAGTACCTGCTCTACGCGGTCATCGGCGTCGTGCTCGGCACCGCCGTCGGCGTCCTGCCGGGGATCGGGCCGGCCATGACGGTCGCCCTGCTGCTCCCGCTGACCTTCTCCCTGGAGCCGACCGCGGCGTTCATCATGTTCGCCGGCATCTACTACGGCGGCATGTACGGCGGCTCCACCACGTCGATCCTGCTCAACACCCCCGGCGAGTCCGCGTCGATCATCACCGCCCTCGAGGGCAACCAGATGGCCAAGGCGGGCCGCGGCGCGGCGGCGCTGGCCACCGCGGCCGTCGGCTCGTTCGTCGCCGGCACGCTGGCCACGCTCGCGCTCACCCTGCTCGCCCCGGTCATCGCCACCCTCGCCCTCAGGCTGGGGTCGGCGGACTACGTCGCGCTCATGGTGGTCGCGTTCCTCACCGTCGCCGCGCTGCTCGGCAGCTCGGCCTCGCGCGGCATCACGTCCCTCGGCGTCGGCCTGTTCCTCGGCCTGGTCGGCACGGACGCCCTCACCGGGCAGCAGCGGTTCACGCTCGGCCTGCCGTCGCTCGCCGACGGGATCGACGTGGTCGTCGTCGCGGTCGGCGTGTTCGCGGTCGGCGAGGCGCTGCACGTCGCCGCCCGGATGCGCCGCGGCCCCGTGCCGCTCGTCCCGGTGGGCGGGAGGTGGTTCACCCGTGAGGACTTCCGCCGCTCGTGGCCCGCGTGGCTGCGGGGGACGGCGGTCGGCTTCCCCATCGGCACCATCCCGGCCGGCGGCGCGGACGTCTCGACGTTCCTCTCGTACTCGCTGGAGCGGAAGCTGTCGAGGCGCAAGCACGAGTTCGGCCACGGGGCGATCGAGGGCGTCGCCGGTCCGGAGGCGGCCAACAACGCCGCCGCTGCCGGGGTCCTCGTGCCGCTGCTCACCCTCGGCCTGCCCACCTCGGCGACCGCGGCGATCATCATCGCGGCGTTCCAGAGCTACGGCATCCAGCCCGGCCCGCTGCTGTTCGAGAACCAGGCCCCGCTGGTGTGGGCGCTCGTCGCGAGCCTCTACATCGGCAACGTCCTGCTCCTGGTCCTCAACCTGCCCCTGGTGGGGCTCTGGGTGAAGCTCCTGCAGATCCCGCGGCCGTACCTGTACGCGGGGATCCTCACCTTCGCCGCGCTCGGCAGCTACTCGGTCGGGGCGTCGACGACGGACCTGGTCCTGCTGTTCCTGCTCGGCCTGCTGGGCTGGGCGATGCGGACCCAGGGCTTCCCTGTCGGGCCGGCCGTCGTCGGCCTCATCCTCGGCCCGATCGCCGAGACCCAGCTGCGCCGGACGCTGACCATCAGCCAGGGCGACCCGTCCGCGCTGGTGACCAGCCCGTTCGCGGCCACCGTGTACGTCCTCCTGGTCCTGCTGTTCGTCGCCGGGGTCGTGCTCAAGCGCCGGCAGCAGCGGGTGGAGGCGGAGCTCGTGGCCATCACGCGCGCCGAGACCGAGTCGAAGCAGGAGGTGGCCCCGTGACCGTGGTCTGCGGCTACGTGCCGACCCCGCAGGGACGGGCGGCCCTGCGGGCGGCCCTCGACGAGGCCGACCGGCGCGGGGAGGCGCTGCACGTGGTCAACACCTCGCGCGGCGACGCCCTCGTCGACCCCCGGTACGCGGGGGCCGACGACCTCGCCGAGGTCCGGGCGATGCTCGAGGAGTCCGGCGTGCCGTCGACGGTGGAGCAGCGGGTGACCGGCCACGACGGCGCCGAGGGCGTGCTCGCGGCCGCCCGCGAGCACGGCGCCTCGGTCGTCGTCATCGGCCTGCGGCGGCGCAGCCCCACCGGCAAGCTGCTGTTCGGCAGCGCCGCCCAGCGGGTGCTGCTGGAGGCGGACTGCCCCGTGCTCGCGGTCAAGGCCCCGGTCGAGGAGCGCTAGCGCCTCACGCGGCGGGCGCGGCCGCCCGGACGACCTCGACGAGCGGGGTCGCCGGGCGGCCGAGCAGCCGCTCCAGCGCGCCCGAGCCGGTCCGGAGCTCCCCTGCGGCGATCGAGCCGTCGAGCGAGGCGACGAAGCCGGCCGTGCCCTCGTCGAGGCCGGCCCCGACCAGGGCGCGGGCGTAGCCGTCGACGCCGAGGTCGCGGGACACCACCGTCGTGCCGGTCGCCTCCGTGACGGCGGCGGCCAGCTCCTCCAGCGTGAACGCCGGGCCGCCGAGCTCGAGGGCGAGGAACCCCTCGGCCTGCTCGTCCGCGGCCGCGGCGAGCTCGGCGTGGTCGGCGAGCAGCGCCGAGGCGGCCGCCACGGCGAAGTCCGCGCGGGCGGCGGCGGACACCCCGGCACCGCCGGTGGCACCGAGCAGCTCGCCGGTGGCCAGGTACTGGCCCAGCTGGTCGGTCCAGTTCTCGGTGTACCAGCCGTTGCGGAGCACGACCACGGGCACGGCGGCGGCGCGCAGCACCTCCTCGGTCGCCCGGTGGTCGGGGGCGAGCGGGTTCCTCGTCGTGGGGGCGCCGAGGATGCTCGTGTAGACGAGCCGGCCGACGCCCGCCGCGACGGCGGCCTCCACCACGGCGGTGTGCTGCGGCACGCGCCGCCCGGGCTCGGAGCCGGACACGAGCAGCAGCCGGTCGACCCCGGCGAGCGCCGAGGGCAGCGTGCCCGGCTCGTCGTAGTCGCCGCGGCGCACCTGCACGCCCCGGTCGGCGAGGTCGGCGACGGACGCGGGGTCGCGGACGACGGCGACGACGTCACCGGCGGGCACCACCCCCCGGTCGAGCAGGTCGGCGACGACGAGGCGGCCGAGGCGGCCGGAGGCACCGGTGACGGCGAGAGTGGGCACGGGGAGCTCCTGGGGGTGGGGACGACGGGGGCCGGCGGTGCTGCCGACCGAAGGCGCTAACCCACGGTTAGTGCTGCCCATTCCCACCGTGCCCCCGGCGTAGCCTGGTGCGGTGGTGGCAGACGAGGTCGGGCCCGGCGCGGACCTGGTGACGGACGTGTTCGCCCGGGGGTGCGCGTCGCGGGCGGCCTTCGAGGACGTGACGAGCCGGTGGGCCTCGCTCGCCCTGCTCGCGCTGCTGGAGGGGACCCACCGCTTCGGGCAGCTGCGCCGCCGCGTCGACGGGGTGAGCGAGAAGATGCTGTCGCAGACGCTGCAGACCCTGGCCGCCGACGGCATGGTCACCCGGGAGGTCGTCACCCCGGTGCCGCCGCGGGTGGAGTACGCGCTGACGCCGCTGGGCCGGGCTGTCGCCACGAGCCTGCGCGACCTGGCCGACGTGCTCGAGGCCGCCGCGGCCGGGCGCCCCCCGGCCTGAGACGTCGCCACAGGTCGGCGCAGCCCCGGTCGGTCGGACCCGGCGCCGCCGGGACCGCCCGGTCGTAGCCTGGTCCGGTGGAGGACGAGGGCGTCCTGTTCGAGGGGCTGCGGCTGGGCAGCGCGCAGGCCTTCGAGGAGCTGCTGCGCGCCCAGGACGCGACGGTGCGCCGCCTGGCCCGGCTGTACGTGCCCGAGGACCTGGTCGGCGACCTCGTCCTCCGCACCTGGTCGGTGGCCCTGCCCGGGCTCGACATGTTCACCTGGCACACCACGCTGCGCGCCTGGCTCACGGGCATCCTCGTCACCTCCGGGCGGGCCCGGGCGGCGTCGGCGGGAGCCCTGGCACCGGCGGGCACGCCCGGGCAGGTCGCCACCGAGGCGCCGGGCGGCGCGGCGGGACCGGGCCGCGACGACGTCCCGTGGGCGACCCTCGCCTGGTCGGACCGGTGGGGTCCGGCGGGGTGGGAGGCGCTGGAGGCAGCGCTGCGGGCACGGCCGCTGCCGGAGCGGGAGGTGCTGTGGCTGCACGACGTCGAGGGCTGGCCGTGGCGCGAGGTGCTGGACACCCTCGGGCTGACGGGCGAGCAGGGGGCCGTCCTGCTCCTGGCCGGGCGGACCGCCCTGGCCGGCACCGTCGCGGGCGTGCTGGGCGCCGGGCCGGCCACGCCCGCGGACGCCGGGGACCGGCTCGCC